>PIVQ01000011.1 GCA_003354055.1 Desulfobacteraceae bacterium
CAGATAACCGTTGAACAAAATCTCTCCATTACTGCATACTGGGATGAATTGATCCAGTGCCTGGACAATGAAGAATTAATTTTTGAGACCGTAACAGATTTGGATGTGCTTTTTTTGCGAAAAAACCCGCCCTTCATCTATGAGATAATGGCGTTTCTTGGGCCTGTCAGCGACAAGGTATTTATGATCAACAACACCATTGGCCAGATCAATGGAAACAGCAAAGCCTATATCTTGAATTTCCCGGATATTATTCCTGAAACACATGTGTCAAGGGAGCCCAGACGTTTGCGAAAAATTATAGATGATTTTGGCGGCGACATGGTGATAAAGCCCCTGAACGGGCACGGGGGACACGGGGTTATTAAGGTCAGCAACCAGGATCAGGAAAATCTCAATTCCTTGATCAACTATTATGTCCAGGCCGGAAAACCCTATCCGGACCGGACACCCATAATGGTTCAGGAATATTTGAAGACGGTGAAAGATGACGGGGATGCCAGGATTCTCCTGCTCAACGGGGAAATTCTGGGGGCCATGGGCAGAAAATCGGTTTCCGGTGATTTCAGAACCAATGTCCACGCCGGTGCCAGGGCCTTTAAACATGTGGTCACCCCGGCCCAAATAAATATCTGTGAGAAAATTAAACCCCAATTAAAAGCGGACGGCCTGTATTTTGTGGGGATTGATGTGATAGGCGATAAACTGGTTGAGGTCAATTGTGTCAGCCCAGGGGGGATCCCCCGGATCAACTTGTTTAATAATGATAAACTTGAGTCAACTATAGTGGATTTCATCGAGAAGAAAATCTTTGAGTCAAACCAAAGGAATAATGGGAAATCTGTTAGAATGGCAGACTGAATCCTGTTTTAAACTTTTTTTTGATAGCAGTCATGTCAGTTGCGATTACAGGGTCTTTCTTTTCATGCCAGAAACCAACGGAACAAGCCTTTTTGAAAATAGGGCTTCCCGAAGAACCCTGTTCCTTGAATCTTTGGCTCGGAACAAATGCCAATTCCCGTAAAACATTGTCCCGGCTATTTTTTTAAACGCCGTCACCATTTGGCTGCCTTGCCAGGAATAGGAGGCAACCCCCTTTTCCCGGCCCAGCATTTTTTTGCCGAAATAAAAACCTGCCAAGGTGGCGTTCATGGCAAGGCCTTCGTCCGGGTGCACAAGGATCCTGCCTGTATTATCAAAAAGGAAGGCATATCCGCTTTGGCCGATACGGATGGAATCAATATATTGCCGGCTTAAATAGGCCAGGTCAATGCCCCCGATAATGACGGCAATGACGGTTCCCTGTTCATTTTTGATCGGCGAGGCAATGACAAAAATCGGCCTGTTTGAGGACTTGCTGATCAAAACCTTTGAAATGGGAATACGGTCTTTCAATGCCTCTAAAAAATATTGCCGCCGGCTGATGTTGATATCTTTTACCGTCTCCCCCAGGTCCGATACAATGGGAATTCCACTGGTATCAAAAACTGCAATGTGCTCAAAAAACGCATATTTTCTTTTCAAATCGGACAAGAGTTTTCCTGCATTTATCCTTGCGGCTTTGCCCAGAAAAGATTTCTTGACAGCTGTTTTAAATACGCGAAACCGCCCCCAGGTACTGATATCCATCTGTACATCCGATAACCAGGAACTCAACTGCTTGGCATTTTCCAAAGCCGTATTGGAAAGCCTTTCAATGATGGCATCCTCAAGCGCCCTTTTGGATATGGTATATGAAACCGATCCGGTTATGGCCGTGATCACCAGCACCAAAGTCAATGTCGGAAGTATGAACTTATTTTTAAGGTTTAGTTTCATTTCAGCCTGCCCTGCCACGGTTATCCCACATGAGAAACCGCGGCCTTTTCGGTTTCAGTATCTCTCCGTACCCGTATAAATACCGTGTTTTTTTAAACCTTGAACCTTGCCACCATCTGGTTCAGATGGTCAGACAATGAGGTCAAATCAGCTGCCTTTTGACTCACCTGGGTGCTGGACTCGGTTATCTGCCCGGCAGCTTCGGTAACCTCGGAAATTTCCCGGGAAATACCGTCCACGGACATTGAACTATGGGCCACATTTTCATTGACCTCACTGATCCCCATTGAAGCCTGGTTCACGTTGTCAGCAATTTCCCGTGTGGTGGCAGATTGCTCCTCAACGGCCGTGGCAATGGTTTCCATGATCGCGTTGATTTTTTGTGTTGCCTGGTTGATATTGCCGATCTCCGTCACCGTACCGCCCGTGGATTGCTGGATACCGCTTACACGGGTCTTTATCTCACCGGCGGCAGTAGAGGTCTGAAGGGCCAGGGCCTTGATCTCATTGGCGACCACGGCAAAGCCCTTTCCCGCCTCCCCGGCCCTTGCGGCCTCTATGGTGGCATTCAGGGCCAGAAGATTGACCTGTTCGGAAATATCGGTAATGGCTTCCACAACACTGCCGATATCCCGGGCAGACTGGCCCAGCTCCGTCACCTGGGCAGATGCACTGGACACCTGTTCCACAGCTTCATTGGTTGTGGTAAGCGCCACAGAGGCATTCTCAGCGATTTCATTAATGGTGGCGGTCATCTCCTCAGCCGCGCTGGCCACCATGTTGATATTGCTGGACGCCTCTTCCATGGCCGATGCCACAGAGGAAAAATTATTGTTGACCTCGCCGGTTGCCGTGGTAACCGAAGCGGCCTTATCCGAGGTTTTATCTGCTCCTTCGCTCATACCCTGCGACAACAGGGACAATTCATGGGAAGATGTGTTGAGTTGTCCGGCATCATCTTTCACCTGGCCAATAATTTCCTGTATTTTGATGACAAAGGCATTGAACCATTGCGCCAGTTCTCCCACCTCATCGTTTGCTTTGATCTCAATCCGCTTGGTCAGGTCCCCCTCTCCTTCTGCAGCATCCCGCAATCCTGCAACCACCTGGTTCAGGCGGCCTGTGATCAGGTTCACAATAAAGAATATGACAAAGCTGGCCACAATCACCGTAATGGTCGTCACCATGAAATTTATCCGTCCGAGTGCAACCACCTCTGTCATGATTTCCGCCTCCGGGACGGTAACGGCCAGGATCCAGCCCAGTTCATCAGAGGATGCGAATACGACGAGCTTGGAAATACCTTCATACAGATAATTGATAACCCCGTTTTTCTTGTCCAGAATGGTCTTTCCAAAATCAAAATCACTGATGTTGAGTTTCAGGATTCTCGACTTATCCGGGTATGCGATGACCAGGCCCTTTGCGTTGATCATATACGCATATCCGGTTTCCCCGGTCTTTATGGGATCCACGAACAGACTGTTCATGGATGCAAGGTTTACAGTGGCGACCAGGACACCTGCCACCTTTTTCCCGGATGTCACCGGCGTTGAAATCACAAACATGGGGGCTTGGGAGGATTTGCTCACCAGAACCTTTGATATGAATGTTTTTCCGTTCATGGCCTCTTTAAAATAGCTTCTGCCCTTGACATTGACTTTGCCTACAAGCTCCATATTGTCGGCAACCAGGATCTCTCCGTTCATATCGGCAAGGCCGATGTTGCTGTAATATCCGTAATCCTTTTTTAATCCTGCCAGGACGGCACCCGCCTTTTTCCGGGCCGCCTTTCCAAGGAACGTCTCCTTGGTGGCTGTCAGAAAGATATCCTGCTTGCCCCAATTACCCACATCCAGTTTTCGATCCCGGATCCAGGCATTGATGTTCACAATGGCTGAATCAGACTGCTGCCGGAGCGATTGCTGGATGGCGCTTTCCAGAGCGCTGCTGGCCCTGATGTGAGAAATGGAGGCTGAAATCCCCATTCCAGCCACAAGCAGGAGAATAATCGGAACCAAAATTTTAATACGGATAGAATTGAGCTTTAATTTTATTTTCATTTTTTCAGTCTCTCCCTGATTATTAATTGGTCAATTGTTTGACGTCCTCAAAATCCCTGTCACCTGCGGAAAAACCCACCGTAACCATATATGGGGTACCTTCCACTGGGACGACAAACATGAATCTTCGCGTAAGAACCTTATCCTTTCCGACCAGATACCAGTATTCGAACCAGGCACCGGCAGGGGTTACGGTTTTACATAATTCCGTAACAAACTGAACTCCGGTTTTGTGACATTTCACCTTTTCGACAGAGACGCCGATAAGCTTCGGCCGCCTATTGGCCACGACAATACCTTTTGCACAATCAACAACGGACAAGCCTGAATTGCCACTTTGCATCTCACTGTTAGGGTCTTTGAATGCCGCCAAAGCCTCATCCCCCAATGTTTGAAGAACATCAACGCCTTTGAGCACCAGCTCAAAAGCCTGCTCCGGTGTGATGTCCTGACTTGATGCCGATGCCGTGCCTGAAAATGAGACACAAGCAATCAATACGATGATCATGGTGGTTAAATGTTTCATTTGTCTTCTCCTTTACCTTAAGGACTTATTTATTCTTTTACCGGGTTTCAAACCCGGTAAAACATCATGTATGATTTGAATCATCTCTCTTGTATCTGCTTTGGCCATATACAATTGTCAGGATTGGAAATCGTCCTCCCCGGGCCGATGAACTGAGGATGCCGGCAGCCTGTTGGTTTTCATCTCCCGGCTGTTCAACGGTTTTCGCAAAAGAGGCCCTGATTCTGATATGACCTTTGCCGGCTCCCGGAAATTTGGTTTTAAATTAAGCGCCATTTTGACATCTCGTTTATATGGGTTGTTGATAGGTTATCGTCGGCTAAATTTGTTTTGGGCCGCATTCCGGATCATTTTATCCATTACAGCCGCAACATCCTTGAATCCGTATTCCACCTGGGTGATATACCTGGGATACAAGGAAAGCCCCTTTTCAAGCATCCGACTGTCAGCATTCGGAAGGATAATAATGATTCGTATATCAAACACCTGCTTCAGTTTTCGGTTCAAACGGTCAAGTTCACCAAGGGATGAAATAAGCAGAATGACAATTGCTTCCCCGAATCGTATTGATTTGAGTGCTAAACACAATTCATCAATCGTACTTACAAGGACAGGATCAACAACCGGCAGCTGCCCTATCGCCTTGCAAAGCGTGTCGGCCTGACCATTTTCTTTTTGCGCATATAGAATAATTTGCATGGTTTTCCCCTTGATTGGAGCAACTGATATATTTTAGCTGACTCATTCTTCAAGATTTGTGCCATGAAATCTATCGGACAGAAACCATAGAAAAACAGATACATAGGAAACCAAACGCTAACTTGCACAAAATGGATAACCTCAAATTCTTAAAATAGTTTAGGAATTTCTTTTTTATTAAGAAGGCCGGTCATCCATTTTCAGCACCCTGAAAACGCCTTCAAAAATCGATTGATTTCGCTTTGGTAACGGTCAGCATTGAGGCCGATTCTACTTTTTTAAGAATTTCTTACATTTTCTTAAGAATAATAGCCCGCTATCGTCTGGCCAAACAGCCACACAGTCCTTATCTATCTGTATTTAAAGCCAATACGAACAGCGCCAACACTGGCATAATTATTGAATTCCTAAAAATAAATAGAACTACCAATGGTAATTGTATTTGAGATGGAAAAAAGGAAACAAATACCCCCTGCGAGCCTAAATATGGGAGAGGAAGAAAAAGGTGTTGATACCAAAATTTGAAAAGCTTTTTTTTATAGGGTTCATTGTCTTATTCGGCTTTCGGATCAGCCAGGCGGGTCCATTTGAAATTTCTAAATACGAACAGGACTGGCTGGATGCCCACCCGGAAATCACAATCGGCCTGATGGCCGACAGCCCGCCCCAGAGCATGGTAAACAAAGACGGCAAACCCGAAGGATTTGATGCCGAAGTGGTTGCGCTTTTAAATGCCCCCCTTGGGGGCCGGCTGAAAATCGTTACCGGAAGCTGGCAGAAAATATATGCAGATGCCAAAGCGAAACAAATTGACGTTCTGATGTGCGTAACGCCTACAATGGAGCGCCGATCATATTTCAACTTTACCCGTCCCTATATGTCGGAGGAGCACGTTATCGTGGCAGGTAAAAGAGGGCAGCACTTCGGCAGCCTGGCACTACTGAACGGCCATATCGTGGCTTTAGAGGAAAGTGCCTTTCTGGTTTCCTATCTAAAAAAACAGTATCCCGGTATTCAGATAAAAGAATATCAAAATACCCTGGCCGCCGTGAGAGCGGTTCAGCAGGCAGAGGCGCAAGCATACATCGGCAGCGGCAGCACGGTTGATTACCTGCTGTCGGCAAACGGTATCAATGACCTCGATATCCATGGTCACAGCAGAAATTCATCCGAGACAAATGTCGTGGCCGTGCGAAAGGACTGGCCGGAGCTTGCCTCTATTCTGGATAAGGCCCTGGCTACTATCCCCAGCGAGATCTCAAAGGCTGCCTTAAAGAATTTTGACAAACCAAAGCCCCTGAAATTGGCTGATCCTGCAATCAGGCTCACGGATGAAGAGATGGTATGGGTGCAGCAGCACCCTGAAATTGTGGTGGGTGCGGAAACAGACTGGCCTCCCTTCGATTTTGTGGTCAATGGACGGGCCGCGGGCTTTGCCAATGATTATTTCCGCCTGCTTGCTGAAAAAATCGGTTTAAACATCTCCTTTGTGCATGGGCTCAGCTGGACTGAGCTGATTGAGAAGGCCAAAAAACAAGAGATTGATGTGCTTCCCTGCATCATGGAAACCCTGGAGCGCAAGGCATTTTTATCCTTTACAAAGTCCTATCTGAAAAATCCGGAATGCTTGGTTGTTAATGCAAAGGACACACAAACGAACACCCTTGAAGACATGCTGGGCAAACGCATGGTGTGCGTTAAAGGATATCAGGGAGATAAGATTATTCTTGAAAGATATCCTGAAATAAAAATCATCTATGTCTCAAGCCCTCTGGATGCCCTGATATCAGTCAGCGAAGGGCGGGCCGACGGTTACATTGACTACCTTGGGGTGATCAACTACCTTAGACGGGAATTTTCAATACCGAACCTGCGTGTGACCCGTTCCAATGTGCTCGGTATTTCAGCCTCCATGCGTATCGGGGTGCGAAACGACTGGCTGCCTCTGATACCGATTCTGAACAAGGCCCAGGAAGCTGTCTCTCCCGAAGAGCATGAAAGGCTAAAAAAGCGCTGGGTTGTCAGTGAGAAAATACACACGAGGACCTTCTCTCTTACCCCTGCCGAAAAAGACTGGCTGAGCAAGCTGCCCCCCCTTCGCGTAGGCGTAGATCCAAATTGGATCCCCATGCAGTTTTCAGATGAGGAGGGCAAGCATAAAGGCATCTCGTCTGCCTATACAAAAATCATACAGGATAAGCTGGGGATTGACTTTGTGATTGTCAATGATGCCTGGAACGCGCTTGTAAAAAAAACACGCGCAGGTGAGATAGACATCCTGCCCCTTGTAAATGAAACCGAGGAAAGGCGGGAATTTCTCGCGTTCACAACTCCCATTGTCAGCCTTCCCATGGTCATCGGTTCCCGTATTGATTCGCCCTACTATCTTCATATGGACGGTCTAAACGGTATCACCGTGGGGGTGGGAAAAGGGTATGCCGTACATGAGAAGCTGAACCGGGATTACCCTAAGATAAAAACCAGGGAATTTGAGCAGATCAAAAATGCCCTGCTTGCCCTTGATTCGGGGAAGATTGATGCTGTTGTGGCAAACAGTGCTGTTTTTAATTATTACAAGAATGAACTGGGTCTTAAATCATCCCTCCATGTCAACAATACAGCCCCCTATAATAATGTACTGGCCGTCGGAGTACGGTACGAACTTAGCCCCCTGGTTCCCTTAATAAACCGTGCCTTGAAAGGAATATCCCCTAAGGAACATGAACTGATCCTGAATAAGTGGACGAACCTGCCCACTTACAGGATAACGAATTGGAAAGCGGTCTGGCAGGTTGCGGGAATCAGCCTCTTTGTCATTCTCCTGGCATTTTTCTGGGGCATGAAACTGTTATACGAGGTAAAGCGGCGCAGAAAAGCCGAGGACCGTCTGATTGAGGATGCAACCGAGCTAAAGCGGATAATGGAGGACCGAGACCGCCATTTGAACCTGTCGCAGGATCTTATCTGTATCGCCAGTATGGACGGACATTTTAAGTATGTTAGTCCCTCATGGGAAAAAACCCTTGGCTATTCATCCGAAGAACTGCTGGCAAAACCCTGCCTTGATTTTATTCACCCTGATGACCATCGGAATACTATCAATCAGGTTGCCGGGCTGTCAGCAGGTAAGGCGACCCTTGATTTTGAAACGTCCTGCCTGAATAAAAACGGTTCAACACGTAGAATTTACTGGGTTGCCACTGCAGTCCTGCCCGAAGGCGTCATGTACTGCACCGGACGGGATGTGACCCAAAGACGACAAGACCAGGCCCGGTTAAAACAATTTGCCGACACGCAAACGGTTCTGCTCAGGGAGGTAAATCACCGTGTCAAAAATAACTTAACATCGATTATCAGCATGCTGCATATGGAAACCGACCAGGTCGGAAAAACCTATGACAATCAGTATTACAGCAATCCGCTAAAAAAGATTGAGTTGCGGATTTTAGCCCTGTTGACCATTCACAGCATGCTGTCCACATCAAAGTGGGAGCCCATACGATTAACCGATATTTGCAGAGGAATCATCCGGCAAAGCATGGGCGGTTTTTTGATGAATGGCAGCTTAGATTTGGACATCCGGGATTGTGATGTATTCATTGAGAGTGATACGGCCCACAGCCTTGCACTGGTACTCAGCGAGCTTGCGGTCAATTCTTTCAAATACGGGCTCACCACCGGGAACCTGGCCATTATCGTCCTTATCACCCGACACAAAGACGTTATTGATTTACGGTTTTCAGATAACGGACCGGGGTTTTCCGATCAGATTCTTGACGGTAAAAGACCAGACGGGCACATCGGCATGGAAATTATAAAAGGCCTTGTTACTGGGAATATGGGAGGCCGGATTAAACACTTCAATAACGGGGGGGCCTGTACCCAAATCACTTTCCCTGCAGGAGCGAATCTACCTGAGACAGAAAAGGAGTTACAATGAAAGACAGTCCGTTCCGAATTCTGGTCGTTGAAGATGATTTTTTTGTAAAAGCGGAGATCATACGCGTCCTGAAACAACTGGGGCATCATGTAATCGCAGAGGCATCAAATGGAAAAGAGGGGATTGAAAAAAACCTTGAACTGAGTCCCGAGGTCATATTGATGGATATCGGCATGAAAGGTATGAACGGAATTGAGGCCGCCGCAATTATTCAAAAACAAAAGCCCACGCCCATCATATTTCTAACCGCCCATGAATCCCGGGACATGGTCGAACTGGCAGGCAAAGCAGGGGCATCCGCCTATCTGACAAAACCGCCCAGCGCACCAGATATCAGCCGAGCACTGATCATCGCCACAGCACGGCACAACGATATAATGGAGCTTCGCAGGCTCAACACCGCACTGGAAAAGAAAACAAAGGACCTGGAAACAGCCTTTGAACAGATAAAAACCTTAGAGGGAATCATACCCATTTGCTCCAACTGCAGGAAAATAAGGGATGATAAAGGATATTGGAATCTTTTGGAATCCTACATTGAAGCCTATTCCGACGCGGTTTTCAGCCATGGTATTTGTCCTGAATGTTCAGACGAGCTTTACGGAGAAGAAAACTGGTATATTGAGATGAAAAAAAAGAAATAACGGTTATGCTCCAATCTGTAAAAACGGTTGCGTTTAGCCCCGAAATATGGCGTGAGCACTGCCATGGATGCCGGATCGCGTCTCAAAGGCTGTTTGAAAAACATCTGAACCTTTTTTATGCAAACACATAGGAGTCAATTAAAATGTCTATTGGAAAAAAATTCGGGTTAATAGTAGCAATTGCATCCATATTACTCCCCCTTTCCACAATTATCACCTGGAGGAATGCAGACAAATTAGAAGGCCTGTCTGAAATGAGCCGCAATGAATCCCTTGTTTTTGCGCTGAAGGCAAAGGGAATGCAGCTCTCAGTAGTCCAGGTACAGCAATGGCTGACCGATATCTCGGCAACAAGGGCTCAGAAGGGTTTTGACGACGGTTTTAACGAAGCCCACGCCCAGACCCAAATTTTCAATGCCCACTATAAGGCATTCCAAAAAATGTTTAATCAAGAAAACGATCAAAACGCACTTGAGCAATTGGAAGGTCTTAAATCGGATTTTGATGCGTTCTATGAAATGGGGAAAAAATGGCGGCAGCCTATATCGATAAAGGCCCTGCTGAAGGTAATAAACTGATGAAACAATTTGACCCCTTTGCAGCTATGATTACAACCGCCACGGATGTGTTTGTAACGTCCCAGATAAATGAACTCAATGACAATATGGAACAGATACAGGTCACCATAAATGCGGACAAAAATAGAACTCTATTGGTAAATACCGTTATCCTGCTCTTGATGCTCACTATTGTATTTGCCATTACGCGCGGGATTAAAAAAAGTATCATTAAGGTGTTTGATTTTACAACCCGCTTGGGAAAAGGTGATTTTACCTCTTCTTTGGAAATCCGGAGCCGTGACGAAATCGGGATTATCGCAGACCGGCTTTCTCAAATGAAGATGAGGGTGAGCAAGATGCTTGAAGAAATCATTAAAGGGAATAAAACGCTTCAATCTTCATCCGTGCACCTCGCCCAGATTGCAGAACACATGAATAAAGGGGCTGTTCAGACATCTGATAATGCCAATACGGTTGCAGCAGCTACGGAACAAATGAGCGTAAACATGTCCTCTGTCGCAGCAGATACGGAACAGGCGTCAGCAAATTTAAGTACAATTACCCTGGCCACTGAAGAAATGACAAATACAATAAGTGAAATTGCTCAGAATTCGGCAAAAACCCTTACCATTACGCAAAAAGCCGTATACAGCTCAAAAAGTGCCGCTGAAAATGTCAATGAACTGGGTCAATCAGCACAAATGATATGGGAGGTTGTTGAAACCATTACGGATATTTCAGAACAAACCAATCTTCTCGCGTTGAACGCGACCATTGAGGGGGGCCAGGCTTCCACGGGAAAAACAGTTACCCAGATCGATGAAATCGTTGAAACGATCAATGATATTAACAATATGATGGCCACCATTTCAGCTGCGGCAGAAGAACAATCGGTGACCACAAAGGAAATAACGGAAAATGTTGGCCAGGCATCACAGGGGGTTCAGGATATAACCCAGAATGTTACCCAAACATCGCAAGCCGCAGAGCAGATCGCCCATGATATTGCCGGTATAAATCAAGATGCAAACCAGTTACTCGACCACAGCCATCATGTAAATGCCAAATCCGATGATTTAAGACAAATCGCAAGGCAAATGGATCGGATGACCGGTAAGTTTAAAATCCAGCAGACAGGGGGGGAGACATCGGAATGATGTCCGAAGACTTTTCAGTTTCATCAATTCTTTTTGCGATAGCCAATTGGAAAACCGCCTGCTTTAGTATTGCCGTCGGAGCGGGTCTTCTTATCTTTCCCCCCTTTTGGGCCGGTACAGCCAATGCTCATACACCGTCAACGGCAGACATAAGAGGGGCGGAACCGACATCGAAATTGCGTGCTGAAAACATTCTAAGCCCGGAACTTTTGACTCCGGAAGAACGCAGGTGGCTTAACACCCATCCTAAAATTGTTCTGGGTACGGACAAAACCTGGACACCTTATGTGATTCCCGGAGAAAACGGTTCAGTCCGGGGGGTTGAGGCGGATTTTCTTGACAGGATAAACACCCTTACCGGGGCCAATATCAGCCTTGAATTAGGCAGTTGGAATGACATGGTGAAAAAAGCCAGAAGCCGGGAGATCGACGGTCTGGCCCTTGGAACAAAAACCCCTGAAAGAAGTGATTTTCTGTTGTTTTCTGACACATCCTATTCAGTCCACAAAGCCATATTTATCAAAAAAGGGGATTCAAAGAAAATATATCACCTGTCCGGCCTGAAGGGATTGAGGATCGGTTTCCAGGAAGGAAACGCAGTTGAAGAGAATATTCTAAAAAAAGAGGCAGGCCTCATACCTGTTCCTGCAAAGGATACCATTGCTCTATTGGATTCACTTCGCAACAATCGGGTGGATGCCGTTCTTGCAAGCATGAATCTGAGGATAACCGCCATTGAGCAGATGGCCTTTGAGACAGAGGTCGCTTTCGTCGTTCCCGGCGCCCAGGTGGAACTGTGCTATTCAACGCGGAATGATTGGCCCCTTTTGCAATCCATTATCAACAAGGGGCTGGCAGCCATTCCCTTCCAGGAAAAGCTTGGGATTCTAAAAAAGTGGGAGCTGCCCTTTGAAGCGGCTTCGTTCTCAATTTTCACAGATAAGGAAATACAATGGCTCAAGGCCCATCCGGTTATCCGGGTGGCCACCCGACCTGATTGGGCGCCCCTGGAGTTTACCGATAGCAACAATACGGCCAGGGGGATTGCAGTTGATTATCTCAGGCTTATGGAAAAGAGGATGGGGGTCCGGTTCGATATTATCACAGACCTTGCCCGTCACAGGATAAAAGGAAAAGTCGATACACGCTATTTTGACATGCTTTCCTGTGCCCCGGAAAATTCGGATTCAAAAGAGGCAGCATATTTCACCTCTCCGTACATGATGTCGTCTGCAGTCATTTTCGCCCCTTCGGATTTGCCTTATGTCGGCAATCTTTCCCAGCTGAAAGGGAAAACTATCGCAGTGATTGAAAAAGACGATAACGGGCGGATTCTGGCCAGGGATTATCCAGACATCATCCGCATGGATGTACCGGATATGAAAACCGCCCTGGCCGCGCTTCAGGATACTGCGGCCGCTTTCCTTGGAAATCCGGTCACCATAAGCCACTATTTGGCAAGGGATGGCAATCATATGGTGAAAGTGATAGGGGAGACTCCCTACACATATTCCATGGCCATGGCAAGCCGTAAGGATTGGCCGGTTTTTGCATCGATCCTTCAAAAGGCCCTGGACAGTATAGGCCCTGAGGAAAAAAACCGGGTTTACGGAAAATGGGTCTCACTCAAATACGACCACGGGTTTAATTATTCCCTGTTTTGGAAAATCGCGGCAGGATTCCTGTGCGTGAGTTTTGTATTTTTCTGGTTTAATTTCAGGCTGAAACAGCAGGTTCAAAAAAAGACCCGGGAACTGTGGTCGAGTGAAAAAAAATACCGGGAACTTTATTATAATGCCCAGGTAGGGCAGGTCCGCACTGCCCTTGAAGACGGCAAGATTCTTGAGTGCAATGATAAATTGGCAAGGATACTTGGTTATGATTCCCGAAAAGCCTGTATGGCAGATTATCTTACTTCTGCGCATTATGTTGATGCAGGAGTACGTGATAAAATAGTGAAGCAATTGATCGAGAAAGGGTATATCGAAAACGTCCAGGCCCAGCTGACAAAAAAAGATGGAACCCCGATCTGGGTTGAATTTTCAGGAACACACCACCCTGAAGACAACTTTGCCGAAGTTGCCGTCTCAGACATTACCAAACGAAAGCTTGCACAAAAAAGACTAAAAAAGAGCGAAGAAAAATTCAAGACGGTTGCGGATTTTACCTTTGACTGGGAAGAGTGGATTGGTCCGGACGGCGACTACCTTTATGTGTCGCCCTCATGCGAAAGGATAACCGGATATGCCAAAGACGCATTCTTGACAGATAGCGCCATCCTAAAAAAGATTGTCTTCCCTGATGATTTGGACATGGTGCTGGAACATTATGCTATAAAGGCACACGATCGGCGCATTCATCATTTTAAGTTTCGCATTATCACGAAAACAGGAGGTATACGCTGGATCGGTCATTTTTGCCAACCGGTTTATGATTCAAAGGGAAACTGGATCGGAAAAAGATGCAGCAACCGGGATATCACGGAGCAACAGCAATCCAGACTGGCGTTACTAAGCAGCCAAAAGCAGCTCCAGATCATTTTTGACAACGCCCCCTCGGTCATGCTTTTGGTCAATGAAACCCTGGAAATTCTTAAAATCAACCAGACCGGCCTAAAGGCTGCCGGCAGCGCCCCGAACGAATTGGCTCTGGACAGTATAGGCAACGTGTTCAATTGTGAGGTGGCCTTCGGTACTCCCAAGGGATGCGGTTACGGTGACGCATGCAAAACCTGCATCATCAGAAGGACTGTTAAACAGACCTTTGCCACAGGTCAACAGTTAAAAAAAATAGAAGCCGGATTCAAAGTAAAAAGAAAAGACACCGTATCGGAATGGATTGTCCTGATTTCAACCTCCCCGGTCAAAGAGCCCCCCGATAAGACGGTTCTGATCACCTTAGATGATATTACCAAACTAAAAGAAATGGAAGGTCACCTCCAACAAGCCCAGAAAATGGAGTCCATCGGAACCCTGGCCGGCGGCATTGCCCATGATTTCAACAATATCCTTTCAGCGATTTTCGGTTACTCGGAATTGATCCTTGATCAACTGGAAAAAGAGACCACCCTCCATGGAATGCAGGAACAGATCTTTGCTGCAGCGGGCCGCGCAAAAAATCTTGTCAATCAAATTCTCCTGTTCAGCCGCCAGACAGTACAGAAAAAAGGATCTGTCCAACCGGACCTGATTCTCAAAGAAGCCGTAAAGTTTTTAAAGGCGTCCATTCCGGCAACCATTGAGATAAAGTATAAAATATCTCCGGACTGCGGCAGTATCCTTGCCGATCCCACCCAGTTGCACCAGGTTTTCATGAATCTGTGCACCAACGCATATCATACCATGCAAAAAAAAGGAGGAACACTTGGCATAACCTTGTCAACTATTCATATCACCCCTGATGACCGTTTAACCGGTCTTCTGAAAATAGAAAGCGGCAGGTACGTGAAAATAGAAATTTCCGACACGGGAGACGGGATAGATCCTGCAATTATTGATAAAATATTTGATCCTTACTTCACAACAAAATCCAAAGGCGAGGGAACCGGTCTTGGATTGTCCGTGGTCCACGGAATTATAAAAAACAGCAAAGGGCATATCAAGGTCTATAGCGAACCCGGGAAAGGAAGCAGTTTCCAGATTTATTTTCCGCAAATTAAAACCAGTCAATGCAACGGTGGATACAACAATGAAATGCCCCTTTCAAAAGGTAATGAACGGATATGCCTGGTGGATGATGAAAAAATGATTCTGGTAATGATGCAGGTAATGCTTGAAAATCTGGGGTATAAAATCAGCGGTTTCACCCGTGCATCAGAGGCCTTGAAGGCCTTCAAAGACAACCCAGATACCTTTGATTTGATTATCACGGATTTGACAATGCCGCAAATGACAGGTGTTGAACTGATTAGGCAGGTCTTTGACATTGATCCTGATTTTCCGGTCATCCTCTGCTCCGGCTTCAGCGAAGTGATGAACAGGGAGCAGGCCAAAACACTGGGTGTTAAAGAATTTTTATCCAAACCGGTACTCAGATCAGATATGGCCCACGGCATCCGAAAGGCATTGGGATAGGGGGCAATGAAAATCACCTCACCAGTTCACCTCCGGATTCGGTTTTTTTAATTTATCCTATACAATGAGAATTTCTTTAATTTCTTTAAGAATTTTGCTTCGACATCACTATAAAAAACCAAACTACTTTTCATAACCATCTGTTTTTACTAAAAAAGATAAACATTTCACAATGGTATAGTTCTTGTAGCTTCACTATAACACCGCATTTGGATATACGCCGAATGTATAAATCATAATTAATTAGGAGGTGTAAAATGCTTAAACGTATTTTGGTTCTTATTTTCGGGTTGGCTTTTTTGTCTACATCTGCCAGTGGCGAAACGATTAATGTCTTTGGCAATGGAAAGCTTCCCCCTGCCGGGTATGTTGAAGAGGGAGCAGCCAAAGGCTTTGGGGTGGAGATCACCACGGCCGTCCTTAATGCCGCCGGTATAGATCATAAACTTAAAATGGTGCCTTGGAAACGGGCCTATGAAAACGGAAAGAAAGGTGGCGGCATTGTGTTCGGCATGTTTTATACGGAAGAGCGGGCACAGATTTTTGACTTTAGCAAACCGGTATGGGAGGAAACCATTGTCTTGGTTACAGCTAAGGGCAAAGACTTCACCTTTAATTCCATGTCCGATTTAAAAGGGAAAAAAGTCGCCCATCAGATGGGATTTCGCGGGGGAAGTGAGTTTGAAAAAGCCCTGAACGAAAACGTCTTTATTTCAGAGCCGGATAATCTGCCTGTCAGCAGACTGAAAAAGATTCTGTCCGGCAGGATTGATACCGCTATTTTTAATCCCGGCATTGCCTCTGTGGTATGGCATGCTTCGTCTGCAGGAATGAACCCCGACGATTTTTCCATAATCAATCCCCCCCTTGCCGTAAAGATGAAATATATTGCCATTGCTAAAAGCCTTGGCAGAAAAGACCTCATCGATAAAATTGATTCAGCGCTGGAAAAGTTAAAAACAGACGGCACTATCAAAGCCATCCTTGATAAATACAGCAACGCCGAATAGAGATGCTTGCCCCTGCCCCGTAATATTAGAGGCAGGGTTAAGCCAAATTTTTTAATTATTCCATTATTTCTCATGATGAGCGGAGGCCGGCAAGTATAAAAAACAGGAGACCAAATGGAAGGAATAGAATTACCGGTTGAAACGACCCGTTTATGGGTCGTTTCAACCCCCAAAGTTATTGATCAGCCGAAAAAACAACCGGGGAATGAATCACTTTCTGGAAATATTATGCTTTTTTAACAAAGAGTAGATATGGGTTTTGCTCAGGCACGAGGCGGCACTTGCCTGTTCAAGGTCGCCTTTTACGGTCTCCATCAGATCTTTCATGTAAATCTTTTCAATTTCTCTGACGCCATACTCTTTTACCTGTTTAAACGGCTTGACCGGGTTAAAAAGACGCTTGGGCACCCGAATAAACCGTGCGTCCTCAGTTGTTTTTCTTTCCTTACCGGTAAAACCGTTTCTTTGTTCCATTGAAGATTTTGTATGGTGCAGACGAACGCCGACGGGCAAATGGGTGGTGTATAGTACAGGGGTTTCCGGATCCGTCAATATTGCCCGTTCAAGGCAACTGATGAGTTCTCTTGTATTTCCCGGCCAATCATATAGTTCCAGCATCTGTAAAAACTCAGGTACAAATCCTTTGGTTTCAAAGCTGTAACGATTACATATGGAATGGATATAGTGAAGTGCAAGATCCTTTATATCTTCTTTGCATTCCTTTAAGGGCGGCAGATGAATGTGAAACGTCTTTAAACGGAACAGCAGATCTTTTCTGAATTCATTTGAACCGACCATTTTTTCAAGATTTCGGTTGGTGGCTGAGATTAATCTGAAATCACTTTTTATTTCAGCGGTTCCGCCAACAGGCTTAAATTTGCGTTCCTGAAGTACACGCAAGAATTTTTTCTGGATAGACAGGGGAAGTTCACCAATTTCATCAAGGAAAAGTGTGCCGCCGTCTGCCTTTGTAACCAGTCCCTCACGATCTGCATCCGCACCTGTAAAAGCCCCTTTCTTATTTCCAAACAGAACACTTTCAACGAGCTGCTCCGGCAGGGCCGCACAATCAACCACAACAAAATTTTCTCCCCCCCGGTTGCTGTTTTTATATATGATTTTTGCGAACATCTCTTTTCCGGTGCCGCTTTGACCGGTTATCAGGACATTGGCATCTGTCCTGGAACATTTTGCCACCTCATGAAGACTTGAAACAAGCTTTGGACTGTTGCCGATAATTCCGGATTTTTTTAAAAGACGGATTGAAGACTGAGTCAAGGCCATTCTTGATTTTCTGAACTCCAGTGCCCTTGTCACATTCAGTTTAATCTCACTGACGGAAAACGGTTTAACAATATAGTCCCATGCACCGGAGTCCAGGGCCATTCTAGCGCCCTGGGTATTTCCTTCAGCTGTGATAATGAGCACTTCGGGTTTTGAATCGACATTTTTTATTGCGGGAAGTGCCTCAAGTCCGTTTCCGTCCGGAAGATTAACGTCCAGCAGGACAAGATCAATACTTGTCGAAGAAAGTATGTCCATGCCGTCAGAAAGGCCTTCGGCAACCATGAGCATAAAATTACACTCCTTCAGGTATTTCACCAGAAGATCCCTTATTCTCGGGTCATCATCAATTATCAGAATCTGGGGTACGGAATCTTTTTTATCCATTAATTTTAAACCTATACGAATTCGGGGTTTCTGCGGACACATTCATGCAAACCATAGCGAAATTAACAGGACAGGGCATTGTGAATGGCATATGCCAGGTCAGATCTTAAAATCGGTTTTGTAAGCAATTGTCCAATACCTATTTCCCTGGCCTGATTTTCATTGATCAGCTCGCTGAAACCGGTACACAGAATTACCGGAATATCAGGGCAGATCAAGTGGATCTGTTTGGTCAACTCCACGCCGGTCATCTCCGGCATGGTTAAATCCGTAATTAGCAAATCAAACTGCGCTGTTTTTCCCTGAAAGGCAAGTAAGGCATTCTTAGCTTTGTCAAAGCATATCACCTTATAGCCCAGTTTTTCAAGCATGAATTGCGTCATTTCCAGGATCGGCAGATCATCATCCACCAGGCAAATCCGCGCATTTCCTGTTGGAAGTTTCTTTTCTCCTTTGTGCCGGGTAACATCTGCAGAATTGTCCACACTTGGAAAATAGACATGGAAGGTTGTTCCTTTTTGGGGTTCACTGTAGGCCTTGATATACCCGCCGCTGGTTTTAACAATCCCGTGTACGACGGATAACCCCAAGCCGGTACCCTGGCCTTTTGACTTTGTTGTAAAATAGGGGTCAAATATCTTCTCCAGGGTTGATGCCGTCATGCCGCTCCCTGTGTCTGAGATTTCCATTTTCAAATAGCCGCCGATTTTAAACCCCATCTGCCTGTGGAAATCGTCACCTTCCATCACATCCATATGGGTTAGATTGATGGACAAGGTTCCCCCGTCCTCCTGCATGGCATGAAATGCATTGGTGCATAGATTCATGACAACCTGGTGGATCTGGGTCGGATCCGCAATGATGCAGGGGCCTTCAGCCGGGATATTCTGTTTTATGTCAATGGTTGACGGAATGGATGCCCGTAACAGTTTTAGTGCCTCTTTTACAATCAGGTGCGGCTGGACCGGCCCGATTTCCGTTTCTGTCTGCCGGCTGAATAAGAGGATCTGGTTCACCAGATCCTTTGCGCGGCCAACCGCAGACAGAACCTGCTCCTGCATCTTATAGGCGGTTTTTTCGTTTTTCAAATAATCCTTAACCAGTTCGCCATATCCCAGGATTGCAGACAAAATATTGTTGAAGTCATGGGCAATGCCGCCGGCCAGGGTGCCGATGGCTTCCATTTTCTGGACCTGCCTAAGCTGGGTTTCCAGTGACTTGATTTCCGTTATATCATATAAGGTGACCAACACTTCTTTTGGGGACTGGGTACTCACCAAGTTTGTTGAGACCAAAAAAACCTGATCCCTTGTTTTACCATCTGTTTCCTTTTTAAGCCGAACCTCAACTTTATTAAAATTCTTATTTGTTTCAAAGGTTTTCTCCACGGCCTTGTGTATCTCACAGGTCAGGCATACGTTTGAACGATTTTCAGCATATTGGGACGCCAGAACGCAATTGAAGATTTCGCATATCAAAAGTCCTTTCAAACGATCCAGGGACCTGCCTGATGAGGTTAACCCGACCTGGTTGATTTTTAAAATTTCCCTGTCTTCATTGAGCAGCAGCATCACGGCAGGGGCATTGTCAAAAATAACCTGAAGACGCGCTTCATTTCCCCTTAATGCCTTTTCGGCCTGTTTGAGTTCACTGATATCTAAAATAGTGCCGATCAACCCGCTGACAGCTCCCTGGGTATCTGCAAACACCGCCTTGTGGACAATGTAATCCTTGACATCGTTATTGTCCTGCCTGATCTGATATTCAAACCGCTGTTCTTTCCCGCTCTCCAGAAGTTCCACATCTTTTTCATGTGAGAAATTCGCCACGTCGGACGGCTGAACATCAAAAACAGTTTTGCCGACTATTTTGTCGGCCGCCAATCCGTAGAACTCTTCGGAAGCCCTATTGATACCAAGATACCGACCTTCTACGTCTTTGTAATACACCGGCGTCGGTATGGCATCAAGCAGGTTGTGTAAAAATATTTCGTTCTGCTTAATCGTGGCTGTCTGCCGATCGACCTCTGATTTTAACCTGCGGTTCCAAAACAGGAACAGGCAGACCACTGCCAGGGCGCCGCCTGATATTTTCCAAAGCAAGGTGTAGTCGAAATCGCGTTCGCGGGAAACGGAAATCCATTTGCGGTAAATCCGCGTTCTTTCTTCAGTACCAATACTGTCCAGGGCCTTTTGAAGAATATCTGAAAACACTGGCCAGTCACTGCGGCTTGCCATGGCAAGTTCATATTTTAAAGGCGTCTCTCCCACCACCTTTATCATGCTTTCCCCATGTTCCATTATATAATAACTTGTATTAATGGGGCTGCCGATAAATGCCACCACCTCCTTGTCCAGCATGGAAATGGCCTTATCTATATCCGGAGCAGTCACAAGGTGAATCCCGGGGTACTCCTGGGCTATGGTCTCATGGATGGCATCGCTCTCTATGACAACCACTTTTTTATCATTAAGTTCCTCAAGGCCGCCCACATACGGCATATCCGGCCGGCTGAAAATGACGATGGACGAGGTCAGATAAGGGGAGGTAAAAGAAAGAAATTTCTCTCGTTCCGGTGTTTGCGCGGCACAGGACAGCATATCTATTTTTCCTGCCTTGGCATCTTCCATCAGTTTATGCCAGGGCTTGGCCGATACAATTTGAAAATGAATCCCAAGCCTTTTTTCAACGATACGAAGGTAATCTATTGCAATCCCCTGGGCCTTCCCGTCTTTTGTCGCAAACTCCATGGGAGCCCATGAGGGATCACTTCCCACCCGGATGACAGGATGCGTCTTCAACCATTGCTTTTCCCCGGCCGATAAGACCAGTTCCTCTTGAAGCGGCGTAAGGTCAACTTTTACCCACTTATTGAAGATGGAACGAAGCTGGCTTTTGGGTATCGTTACCATTGTTTTATTGAGGATGGTGACAAATTCCGGCCAATCCTTTCGAATGCCTATCCGAACGGCGGTCTTTGTTTCTGGTGTCAGCCCGGTGACGATAAGATCTGAAATAAACAATTTGTCCATGAACCAGCTCAGGACGGGCAAAGGTCCGACAACGGCTTCCACTTCGCCGGTTACAAGTGCATTAAGAACCTCTTCATAATTGGCATACTGGGTGTATAACCTAATCTGCGGGTGATTGTTCCTGATAAACTCCTCTCCCAAAGATTTTTTTATGGTGGCCACCCGCATATTTGCAAGACCTTGGTAGGACGACACCGGCGGGGAGGATCTACGCATGACAATGGCGTAATTGTTTTCCGCATACGGAATTGAAAAATGAATATACTCCGCCCGCAGCTCATTTTTATAGATGCCGGTAATACCATCAAGTTTTTTGTGCCTGACATCATTCAGAAGGTTTTTCCATTCATCAGAAACAAATCGGAATTCCATGCCAAGCTTTTTTCCGATCAGTTTGAGATAGTCCTGTGAGATGCCGATGGGGGTGCCCTGGTCGTCCAGAAATTCAAACGGGGGAAACAGACCGCCTCCGAACGTAATCACGGGATGGGCTTTTAGCCACTGCTTTTCATCCTCCGTCAAGAAAACCTGTGTTTCCTGAAACGGGTCAGGCCTGGGCTTGAGATCCAGCTTGACCCATTTATGAGCAATAGTGCGAAATTGTTCGGCAGTGACCGACCCCATTGCCTTATTCAAGATGGAAATAAATTGCGGCCAATCCTTTCGAATCCCTATACGAACAATTTTTTTTGTTTCCGCCGGCAGCCCTGTGACCGTGAGGTTGGATACAAACATTTTATCCATGAACCAGCTCAGGACGGGCAACGGTCCCACTGCTGCATCCACATCCCCTGATAAAAGCGCTTTAAGCACTTCTTTATAGTCGGCATAGGTCTGCAACTTGATTTTCGGATAGTTTTTCCTGAGAACCCCCTGTCCATAAGAGCCTTTAACAGCTGCTATCTTTTTGTTTATAAGGCCATGGTAGGAGGATACCGGTGGTGATGACTTGCGCATCACAATGGCATAATCATTATCCGCATAGGGAACCGTGAAATTCAGAAAGCTTAACCGCTTCTCATTCTTATAAATCGCTGTGATTCCGTCGATCTCCTTGTTTCTGGCCTGATCCTGAATTTTTTTCCAGTCCTCGGTCACAAATCGGAATTCCATACCAAGAATTTTTCCGATCCTCTTAAGATAGTCCAAAGAGATACCAATGGGAGAATCAGCTTTGCCTTGAAAATGAAATGGAGGAAGCAGCCCGCCGCCAAATGTGATCACCGGATGTGCCCGGATCCACGTTACCTCGTCATGGGTTAATCCCAGATTTTGCGCAACCCGTGCGGCTGAAGTTGAGTCTTCAGATACAAGGTTTGCCTTTTCTATAGTTGATGCATGCGTTCGGTGTAAACCCACCAAACTCAAACAAATTAGAGCGAAAGCAACTATTAACCCCTTATGGTAAGCCTGAAACCTCATTGTTTTTCGGCAGCTCCTTATTGCTATGGTTCAAGCCATAAAGATCGTCTTGAAGATAAATTGAATATACAGGGGAGTGTATCAAATAATCCCACAGGAATCACATTTTTTTATCCTAAAAGGCAAAAAAGTACATATATCTTGTAATAGCTCTCACAAACCCATTTTCAATCATGCTTTCCTAAAAAATTTCTGATTTGTTCAGAACTTCTTAAAGTTGTTTAAGAATTGCGGCGGAATACTCATTGGTACGAAACCGCAAACCTCACAACACCCTGTTATTACAGCCCAGTCACAATCGCTTTCTTCTGGCATGTTTTTTGAGAGGTACTATTTGAAACGTTATGCTTAAGACTTGGAAAATCGTACTTAAAACAAAAGAAGGAGGCCCAATGAAACCACTCTCACACAAGACGGGTTGTCGTATTTTTCTATCTATCTTTACTTTGACCTTTTTTTCAGCGGTCCTGGCAAATGCCCAGTCGGAAAGGCCCTGGCTTACGAATGAGGGAAAAGTGACCCCGACAGAAGTATATAATATGGTTGTCCAGGGGGCAAATGTCCTGGAGACTCTGGGGGAAGACGGGCTACAGGCATTTAATGATCCCCATGGAGAGTTTGTTTTGAAAAATGCCTGGACGATTGTAACCGATTGCTCAACCGACAAAATCGTTGCACACCCTATTCCACAGCTTATTGGCCTGGATTCAACCCTGTTAAAGGATCATAAAACAGGAAAACTGATACTCAGTGAATTCTGTGAGAACGTCAACCCCAAAGGGCTGTGGACGGAATATTGGTGGACCCACCCGAAAACCAAAATAATCGGCAGAATACTCGCCTTTGGTATCCCCGTAGAAGGAACATCCTATCAGGTTATTGCAACCTTCCGGAACGAGGATATTAAAATTGAGGATTTACGAGTTGAATAAACCTGTAGACGAATCGCAGAATACGCAAAAAGGAGGAAAAAATGGTAAAAAGGATTCTGACTGCAAGCCTTATGTTCACCCTCTTGATAACCGGATCAGCCTTTGCCGGAGCCACGGCAACGACAGCGGAAGTCTATGAAAAAGTGCTTCAGGCCGCAGAAGTCGTATCATCATTGGGAGAAGAGGCCTTTCCTGCTTTTAACGATCCCAAAGGCGAGTTTACCTGGAAAGAAAACTTTGTGCTGGTAATGGATTGCAAAGAGGGCAAAATTGTGGCCCATCCCTCTCCAAAACTTATCGGCCTGAACGCAGCTGCTGTTAAGGACAAGAAAACGGGGAGACTGATCCTTAAAGAAGCCTGCGAAAATGTGAATCCCAACGGCAATTGGATGGAATACTGGTGGACCAGAGCCGGGGCCGGCGGGGCCGCCTCCGAGAAACTCTACCGTAAGGTTATTTTTATACTGCCGGTTGAAGGCACCCCTTACCAGGTTGGTGCATCCATGTTTAGCGACGATGCTTCGCTGGTTGAGTTGAACGGTTCTCTGAAATAAAGCAATGATGGAAAATAAAAGCCCTGAACAAAACGATCCGTTAGCCCTCCTTTTTGGGACCGTCGGAATAAAGGTGGCCACAAAAATGCAAACAATAATTCTATAAAAGGAGATTTTAAAATGAAGAAATTAGTTTTAATCATGATTATTTCCCTTTGTTTTTCAACCAATGCATTTGCAGGGAAAACAATCCGCATCACGAATGGTGAATGGGAACCTTATCTGTCGGAATATATTCCGCATTATGGATTGTACTCTCACATTGTTTCAGAGGCATTTAAATTAGAAGGTATAACGGTTAAGTGGGGTTTTTATTCCTGGGTTCGTGCATTAAAAATTACTGAATCGGGAAAGGATTGGGATGCTTCTGCTGTGTGGTGGCCATCCGAGGAAAATAAGAAAAAATTTTATATTAGCGAACCTGTGGGAACAACATCCTATGTATTCTTCCATCTTAAAAGTAAAAACTTCGATTGGAATTCAATGGCGGACTTAAAAGGGCTGAAAGTCGGGGGCACCAAAGAGTATGATTATGGGAAAGAATTTTCCGATGCTGCGAAAAATAAAACTTTCAAGTTGGAGCTTGTGTTAAGCGATGATTTAAGTTTTAAAAAACTGCTCCACGGCAGAATCGATGTTTTCCCCAATGATCCGGTAGTTGGCATGGCTCAAATCAGAAATCTTTTTCCTGCTGATCAGGCAGATCTTATTACCTCTCATAAAAAGAGGTTTATGGAAAGTCCTTTAAGCCTGATAATTTCAAAAAACTGTAAAGATGGAGCGTTCTTTCTGGAGAAATTCAACGCCGGTCTGAAAAAGCTGCAGGACAGCGGTAGAGTTAAGCAGATGTACAAAGATGCGGATGCAGGCAAGTATAAAAAGTTAGATACCAAATGGAGTGAATAGGAACTGCGCGAAACGCTCCATTCTTCAATGGGGCGTTTCAAACAAGGAATATCACCTTTGGAACATGACGATTAATTCAACTATAAACAATCCAATCCGAAAGGTTATGTAATGAAACGAGTCACACTTGGTATCTCGGGTAAAACATCCGTCATCAGCGGTATAGTTGTTTTACTTCTTCTGATAGCCAGCGGTATTGTTTCCATTTCCCTGCAATCCAATCTTGCCGACAAATTAATCATGGGTCATGTCACCAAATTGAACTCAGATATTGAAGCCTATGGGAAAAACCAGAAAGAAGCTTTGATTCAAAGCACCCAGGTCAATCTTAAAATTCTTGGCGATATTTCAGCATCTCTGATTTATAACTATGATTCTGAAGGGTTAATGCGATTGTTAGACTCTTATATGCAGCTTCCCGGAATCAGTGCCATCAAAATTCTGACCAGTAGTGAAAAACCATTTGCCGCAGCCTGGAAAAAGGGGGAGGTGAAAACCGATGAACAATTTCCTGACGACATCGTGCTAAATGAAAAATTAGTTTTAAAAGCAGATTCCGTATATGGCGATGAGAAAGTCGGTGTTGTCTATATCTATTACACGGATCAAATTATAATTGATGAAGTTAAAGTTAAAAAGAAAGAGACTGAAGATCAAATTAAAAATTTCCATGGAATGGCTTCTTTGAGCAAAAACAAATCCTCAAAAATCCAGATAGGTGTAACCGGTATAATTATATTGATCCTTGTTTTGACAATTATATTTACTCTCCGGTACATAGTTGTTAATCCCATGAATTTAATAAGCAAAGGGTTGAAGAATAGTGCCAATACTGTTGATACTGCTGCCAATCAGATTTCAGAGGTGTCCAGAAAAATGGCAGAAAACACATCGAGCCAGGCCGCATCTGTTGAAGAAACATCATCCTCTCTTGAGGAGATGTCCTCAATGACAAAACTAAATGTTGAAAATGCGGATGAGGCTGACGATCTCATGAAAAAAACCAATGTTATGGTGGAGAAGGCCAGTGACTCAATGGAGGCGCTTACCCATTCAATGGAGGATATATCTCATGCCAGCGGAGAAACCTCGAAAATCATCAAGACCATCGATGAAATCGCTTTCCAGACCAATCTTCTGGCATTGAATGCAGCTGTTGAAGCGGCAAGGGCGGGCGAAGCCGGTGCCGGGTTTGCAGTTGTGGCCGATGAGGTCAGAAACCTTGCCCTAAGGGCGGCGGAAGCCGCAAGTAATACCACAGCCCTAATCGAAGGTATTGTTAAAAAAATTCAAAATGGAAATGATGTATTAACAACCACAAAAGACGGATTTTCAAACGTAGCCGAAAACACAAAAAAAGTCGGCACATTTGTCGAAGAGATCTCTTCCGCATCCAGGGAGCAGGCATCAGGGATCGAAATGATCAACTCCGCAATTACTGAAATTGAGAAGATGACTCAACAAAATGCGGCGACATCTGAAGAGACTGCCGGGTCTTCTCAGGAACTGAGCAGTCAAGCCGCCTCCATGTTAGATCTTGTAATAAATCTTGAAAGGATTATTTCCGGTAATAGCAAGGATGAAGATAAAAACTTTTCCCCCGGCCAAATTGGAACAATTGATGCAAAATCGTCTAGACAATTAACCTCTCAAGGCCAAATGATCCCTTCACAGACCAAAGAGATTCGGTCGGATCAGGTGATCCCATTTGATGATAAAGATGATTTCAAGGACTTTTAATTTGTTAAAATATCATTGTTTTCTGGGGCTTAAGCGATAAAAAAGCCGTTAATCGATAACTTTAATATGTGGAGGAATGTGTAATGAAAAAATTGAGTATAATGATCCTATCTATTCTTGTATCGGCTCTCTTTATTGCCTCGTCACCTTGTTTTGCCCAGGATATCGGCGTAGCATGGGTGGGAAAATCCGGCATGGCCAAACACGTTGTGCAGGGATTTGAAACCGCAATAAAAGAACGGGCTCCCCAGGCCAACATTGAATATCAAAAAGAACTTGCCTATTCCAATAAACCTGAATATTCAGATCCAAGGCTTTCCTCTTTCGGGGTTAGATCGTCTGCGAAAATATGAGTCCCAATGGCAATTGGATGGAATACTGGTGGACCAAAGCCGGGGCCGACGGGTCCGAGTCTAAGGCACTCTATCGTAAGGTTATTTTCATACTGCCTGGTGAAGGAACCCCTTATCAGGTTGGCGCATCCATGTTCAGCGACGATGCGTCACTGGAAGAGTTGAACAGTTCTTTGAAATAACCTAAATATGGCAGACGGAAGCTGTAAACAAAACAGTCCGGCATACATTCTTTTGGAACTGCCGGACTGTTCTGAAGAGGCGGACGATAAATATAGGAAGGGAAAAAATGAAACTATTCATCACACTGATCACAACAGGGCTTGTGCTCTGCTTTTCAGTTCAAACCTATTGTCAGACCATAACCTTGGGCCTTGCCGGCCTGAAAGACAATACACAAGGATTTCGCATTGCAAAAAAAATGATGGAAGTTATGGGCGAGAAACTGAAAATCACCATTGTTGTAATAAGGCTTCCGGCAATACGGGCAGTCTATGCACTGAAACAAAATAAAATAGACGGAGAACTGTCGCGTGTAATAGAGTATGAGGCCTCCATTCCCGGTATTATCAGAGTAGATGAACCGATTACAGAAATGCCGTATTTTGCTTTTTCCAAATCCGAGGATATTACTATTAATGGATGGAAAAGCCTGGTTCCCTATAAAGTTGTTTATATCAGGGGGTATAAAATGATAGGGGTGCATTTAAAACCGATTCACACCAAACTCCACCCTGTTACAACGGCCGAAATGGGGCTGAATATGGTGGCAGCAGGACGAGCTGATATCTATATTGACAGCCTCTTTGGCATTGCCTCAGCCATGACGCCTTCACAATTGACTAAAAAAGGGATTAAAAAACTGAAGCCACCTGTTATGGTTGTCAGAACCTATACTTTTTTTGCCCCAAAGCATGCCGACCTGGCCAAGAAATACAATAAGGTTCTGGTTGAATTAAAAAAGGATGGAACTTATACTAAAATTTTAACACAAACTCCATGATCCAGGCAGATTCCACTTAAACGTTAGAGAATACTTCACTCTCTTCTTGCCGTTCATCTTCTATTAAAATTCGGGAAATTTTATATCAATCCACGTCAAATGTCTGGTGATGTCTTAATGATTTCCACCTCTAATTTGGCAAAAAATGTTTCCAACACAATATTTTTTTCTTAGCCCAAAACGTGTGGGATCGCGTGCCGTTGCGGTTAAGGCCCAAGCCCGAATACGTAAAACGACCCTGCTAAATCTTTTGGTCGGTATACCGGTGGCTGAAGAGGGTGAGATAACCATTTCAGGCCGGAAGATTTCAAGGTTAAGACAGATGGATTCACTTACGAAACCAAACGGCGGATGAAAAAGATAGAACTCCCAATAAAAACAGGCCGGCCCCGGGGGAGTATTGGGAGGCCGGTGGTTTTTAGAGCCGGGGGATGAGTCTGGGTAAATTAGAGGGTCAGCTTAAAAGTTAATCTGCCACTTGATACCGGCATAAGTGGCGTCCAGTTCCCCGGTACCGGTCCAGTTTTGATTTGGTGTAACCGTAACCGCATTCCATCTTTAACATTTCGTTGAAGACATAACCTGCAGAGAAATGAAAACCTGAACCGTCGTTGTCTGTGACAGTTGTACCGTCCCACACATCCCTCCGTATTGTGGACACTTTTTCGGATAGAATCAAAAAGTAGATTTAATTCTGTCGGATAATGAACATGCGTCGCAACAACAAATGAATCGAAGCGCTTATCAATGCGGGGACTTTTTTCCTCAGAAATTTATGCCCCTCTTCGACGACAAAGGTTGTCTGCCACGCCTGGCGATATGAAAAAGAATTTCTTAAAATATTTGAAGAATTTTATAGTCAACTTGTTGTGGATAAAGCTACGACCGTTCCTAAGTCCCTGTTTTTATGCTTAATACCATTACCATGCCGCAGTGGCACATATCTTGATAGATAGTAAGCAAATATAAAAAATAATTACCTGTTTTCATATCAAAGAGGGTGCCAGTGCAGAATACCATCTGTTTACGAAAAGACAATCCCGATGTTGAAAAGCTTTTTAAGGCAATTTCAATAGTATCCATTTTGGAGCCGAAAATTGGCAATACGGGTAAAGCTTTATATTTGGAAAGCCCATTCAGCTGTTCAAGAATAATGGCAAATTATAATGGAGGTATATTTTGAGATTTTCAAATAAGAGCTTTTCCCGTATTTCTTTATATTTCTTTATTCTCATTTTTTTCTCATCCGTTGCAATTGCAGAGGAGATACAACTTAAACGGCCCTTGACTATAGGTATCTGGAACAATAATCCCCTTTGTTATGAAGATTTCCAGGGGGATGCCAAAGGGCTTTTCCCCGCTATACTTGATTATGTCGCGTTAATGGAGAACTGGGATATTAATTATGTGTACGGTACATTTCGGGAACATTTTGAAGCGTTAATAAGAGGGGATCTTGATATCGTCCTAAGTGTTTCCGTGACCGAAGCCAGAAAAAAACAAATGCGGTTTATCACTGAAGATATATTTACCAATTGGGGGGTTGTGCTGATACGCGAAGGGGGTTCCATTTCAAACCTTCTGGACCTGGCGGGCAAGAAAATCGCGGCAATGGACAAAGCCGTATACACCGATGGTAAAGGCGGTATCAGGGACCTTATAACAACCTTTGCCCTTGATACCCGGATTATACCCACAAAAACCTATCAGGAAGCCATGAAACTTGTGGAAGACGGCATGGCTGATGCGGCAGTGGTTAATCGTATTGTGGGTGACACCCAGTCGGAAAAATTCGGCCTTGTCCAGAGCGGTATCGTATACTTGCCGGTGAAAACAAGGATTGCCCTTAACAAAGACAAACCGGAACTGGCTGTTGTGGCTAAGGCTATTGACCGGCATATGCAGCGGCTGCGCACAGATCAGAATTCAATGTATTATCAATCTTTGCAAAAAGCCCACAGCGGCATCGGTACCACATCTCTTGTGAAGAATACCCTGCAGGCGCTGGAGAATGAGCGGTTGTCCATTGAGGCATCTAAATCATTAAGCCGTCCTGATATTTCATTGACAACTGAAGAGGCACAATGGCTTAAAGAACACCCTTCCTTTAAAGTTGCCTCTTTTCCCCTTGCACCCTATATCATGAAGGACAGAGGAAGGGTGGAAGGCTATATGCCCGGGTTGGTACGAATGATAAGTGCAAAGGTCAACCTTACCCCGCAATTCATACACTATGACTTACTATCGGACGCCAATAAAGCAGTTCAGACAGGCGTGGTGGCAGCTTCCTTGGGGCGTATAAAAACTCCCGAACTTGAGGAGTATCTTCAGTTTTCATTTGAAACCATGCCTCTGAATCTGGCCATATTTGCACAAAAAACCGACGATTCCATCTACCGGATTGAAGATCTTGAGGCCAAACGTATCGCATCTTATACGGGATACGCCTTGAATCCTTTATTAAAAAAAATTTTTCCGGATACACAATTGGTGATGGCTGACAATGCTGTGGGAATGATGCAACTGGTCGCCGCCAGAAACGCTGATGCAGCCATACAGGAGCAGTACACCGGACTGCATATGTTGAGGAAAAATTTTATAACCGTTCTTGAAGTGAAAGGGTTTGCACAATTTGAAGGAATTAAAAAAATGTCCGGGCATTCATACGTTGTGCACAAAGATTTTGCTTTGTTAAAATCAATACTGGACAAGGGGTATGAGGCCTTATCCGAAAAGGAACGGCAGAGCCTCTGGAACAAATGGTTTGATAAGAGTTCAGTTCTTAAAGAGATCAGTGAGATAAAACTCACAAAAAAAGAAGATTCCTGGTTAAAGGCGCATCCGATACTAAAGGTGGGTGTGGATAAGGATCTTGCGCCCCTGGAATGGCTTGATGAGAAAGGGGAACTGCAGGGTGTTTCAAGAGGGTTTCTTGATGCCCTGGGACAGGTTTTCGATCTAAACTATGAATGGATCGTTACTTCTGATCAGGGACGGATTCTGCAGACAACTCAAAAAGAAAAAATTGACCTGTTCAGTGCGTTAAAGATCAATTTTATTGAAGACGGCAATCTTACACCCATAAGTCCCCATATTTCCCTTCCGGTGGTGGCCTTTGCCATGGCAGATACACCGTATGTACAGGATATCAGCTATTTTGAGAATAAAACCCTGGCCGTAATAAAAAAACATTCTTATGTAAAAGAAATCACCCGCAAATGGCCAAAAATAAAATTATTGCAGGTTCAAAGCCAGGAAGAAGGGATAAACAGCATTAAAACCAAAAAGGCAGATGCTTTTTTGGGCGCTTTGATTACCACATCAAACAGACTGGCTAAAATGGGCCGGGTGGATATCAGGGTTGTCGGGGAGACCGATTATTCTTTGAAATTTTCCATGGCCCCGCATAGTGACAACCCAGAGCTTGCTTCAATCTTAAAAAAGTTTTTCAAGGCAATCCCGAAACAGAAAAAAGAGGGAATATTCAGGCAGTGGATCTCTGTAAAATACGATCATGGTCTTGATGCCGCCTATGTCTGGAGTATTGTGTTAAAAGTGGGGGCCGGCGCCTTCGTTCTTGTTGGCATCTTTGTTTTCTGGAACCGGAAATTACGGCTTGAAGTGCTTAAAAGAAAAGAAAGCGAAGACCGGTTTAAAACTCTTGTGGGAAATATTCCGGGGGTGGTCTACCGCTGCCGGATGGATGGCAGTTTTAACGCCTCATATATATCTGAAGAAGTGAACAACCTGGCCGGGTTCCCGGCATCGGCATTTTTAAAGGATGAGCCTGTAAAACCCATTATGGAGATCATTCATCCTGATGACCGGACGGATCTTAAACAAAAACTGTTTGACAGCACAAATAAAGACCGGCCATATGATCTGGCATCAAGGGTTCTTCGCAAGGACAACAGTATCAGGCATATCAGGATCCGGGGCCGGGCAATTAAAAACAAATACGGCGAATTTTCCCACCTTGACGGAACTATTTTTGATGTCACAGGAAAATTGATTGCCGAAAACGAATTAAAAGCCAGTGAAAGAAGAGTTAAAAGAATACTTGAGACAGCCAACGAGGGATTCTGGTTTACCGATAACGAAGGGGTTACCATTGAAGTCAATCCCAGCATGTGCGCCATATTGGACAGGTATGAATCCCAAATCACGGATAAAAAGATATTTGAATTTGTTGATGATGGTCACCTCCAAGATATCAGAAGCCTGTTTGACAATAACGACACGCAGGGCGATCTTGCCATAGAAGTCAATCTGACAAGAAAAGATGCATCGTTTATCCCCTGCCTTTTGAATGCTACCCGTTTTTTTGATGACAAAGGCAATCAGGCCGGCATCTTTGCCCTGGTAACAGATATTACAGCCCAAAAAGAAATTCAGGCTGCCCTTGAGATTGAAAAGGACAAAGCCCAGCAGGCCACCCGGGCCAAGAGTGATTTTCTGGCCAATATGAGCCATGAGATAAGAACGCCTATGAATGCCGTATTGGGCATGACGCATCTTGCACTGCAGACGGAATTGAATAAAAAACAGGAAAGCTATCTGCAAAAGATTAAATTTTCGGCAAACTCCCTTTTGGGTGTAATAAACGACATTCTGGATTTTTCAAAAATAGAGGCAGGCAAACTTGAAATTGAGTCGGTGAAGTTCAATATCATGGAGATGCTGGGTAATCTTTCCAATATTGTCGGCATCAAGGCCGACCAAAAAGGCCTTGAATTCCTCTATAAGGTTGACAAGGCAATTCCAACAAATTTAATAGGTGACCCGTTAAGACTCGGCCAGATCCTTTTGAATCTTGCCAATAATGCTATAAAGTTCACTGAAAACGGCGAGATTGTCATCTCGGTCTCCATTGATTCCATGACCGAAAAAGATATAAAGCTCTATTTCATTGTGGAGGATACCGGCATCGGCATGAGCGAGGAACAGGTATCCAAATTATTCCGGGCGTTTACCCAGGCCGACACATCAACCACCCGCAAATACGGTGGCACAGGGCTTGGGTTAAGTATCTCCAAGCATCTGGTGGAAATAATGGACGGTCACATCTGGGTTGAAAGTACGCCAGGAAAAGGAAGCAGATTCCAGTTTACCGTAACATGCTTGCTGCAAAAGGGAGCGGTTCAAGGCATTACCTTCAATACCGACCTTTTAAAGGGTAAAAAGACACTTGTGGTGGATGACAGCAGGAATGCCAGGGAAATCTTTTTAAATGATCTGGACTCTATGGGTATAAACGCCCATGAAGCTTCCGGGGGGGGACAGGCCTTAGAAATGATCAGCCGGGCTATTGAAGCCGGCCGGCCATATGAACTTGTCCTGACCGACTGGAGAATGCCTGATATCAACGGAATTGATGTTGCCAGGCGGATCAAAACAGAGATCCCGGAAAAATCTCGACCGGATATCATCCTGATTACAGCTTTTGGCCGGGAAGAGATCATGGAGGAAGCAAAGGAGGTGGGGCTGGATGCTTTTCTGATTAAGCCCGTAAGCCCTTCCGTACTTTTTAACACCATAGTTGAGACCCTTGAATTATCCGAATTAAAAACATTTAAAGCTGAAACATTATCCAATCAAAACCAAACATATAATCTTGAAGGCAATAGCATTTTACTGGTTGAAGATAATGAATTGAACCAGGACGTTGCAAAAGAGATATTAGAAGCCGCTGGCGTTATTGTCGATATAGCGGAAAACGGCGCCGTGGCTGTGGAGAAGGTCGGCCAAACGGCTTATGATGCAGTTTTGATGGATGTTCAGATGCCTGTTATGGATGGTCACCAGGCAACCCGGGCCATTCGCAAGCAGGAACAGTTCAAGGATCTCCCGATTATCGCCATGACGGCCGGTGCCATGGTTGGGGACAAAGAAAGAAGCCTTGAGGCGGGAATGAATGACTATATTTCAAAGCCCATTGACCATGAACAGCTTTTCGAAACTCTGTCCCGTTATGTTAAACCCGGAAAACAACAATCTCCTGATACAGGAAAGGCATCGGCACAAAATACTTCCGAGGGCAGCATTGACAATAGGGATGAGGCACCCCTCGTTGAAATTCCGGGATTTGACATCCGCGAAGGGATAAGCCGTTTTCTCGGCAACAGGGAATCGTACTACCGGTTTCTTGGAAAAGTCAGAATTTCCCAGGCAAATGCAGGCAGTGACATACGGAATGCACTTGAGCAAAAGGATTTTGAATTGGCCAAAAGGCTTGCTCACACGGCCAAAGGCGTGTGTGCCAATGCGTCTGCTATTAACATGCAGCAGGCAAGCTTAAATTTGGAAAATGCGATAAGAGAAGGCGAACAGGACAAATACACAGAAGAACTTGCAAATTTTGAAAAATCACTTGGGGATATGATCCAGAGCCTTGAGGCGTTTGAAGAATTGCTACCTTCTGAAAAAAAGGTCAACACGATTGCAAAAACAGAAGAGATGGATGTTGAAGCATTCCGGAAACCCTTGAAAAAGCTTTGTAAATTATTGTCCGAGGATGATCTTGATGCAGAAGATGTTCTTGGTGAACTTTTTCAAATGCCTGGGGCCGGAACAATAAATGAAGAACTTTCCAGGGTAAATGCATCCATCGGCAATTATGATTTTGCCGCCGCCTTAGAGCAGGTGGAGGCTGTCATGGAAGAAAGGGGGATTGAGTAATGAATTCGCCATTGCAGCAGGGGAAAAAACCTAAAATTTTGCTGGTAGACGACAATAGTGACAATATTAATCTCTTATCGGAACTCTTAAAACCTTACTACCGAAGAGTTTTTGCATTATTCGGCGCAAGAGCCATAGAAATTGCAACCTCACAGGATCCGCCGGATCTTATCCTGCTGGACGTGATGATGCCGGGAATTGACGGGTTTGAGGTCTGCCGCCGGATCAAAGAAGATGAAACGGCCAAAAGAATACCCATCATCTTTGTTACGGCCATGGGCGCTATCAAAGATGAACTCAAAGGTTTTGAGGCCGGAGGGGTTGATTACATTACAAAACCCATCACACCCCATACAGTTCTTGCAAGGGTGGCGACCCATTTGGAATTGTATGATAAACGTATCCGGCTTGCAAAGCAAAACGAGATACTTGAAGAAAAAGTCAAAAAGCGTACGCAGGAGCTTAAATCATTAAAAGATACAGCCCTCCTGACCCTTGCCAATCTTGCTGAAACACGGGACAACGAAACCGGCGGCCATATAAGGCGCACCCAGGTTTATATAAGGATCCTGGCAAATCAGCTCCTGGATCATCCGAGGTTCAAAAAATATTTTGAGAAAAACCCTGTTTCACTCCTTTTTGAGGCTGCTCCGCTTCATGATGTCGGTAAGGTAGGGGTGCCTGATAAAATACTTCTTAAGCCTGGCTTGCTTTCCGAGGATGAATTCCAGGAAATGAAAAAGCATACTAAATATGGCAGGGATGCCCTTAAAATGGCAAAAGTTTCCTGCGGATGCGCAATGGGAGAGCAGGTCTTTTCAACCGCCATGGAAATTGCCTATTCTCATCATGAAAAATGGCGGGGAGGGGGCTACCCCGACGGCTTAAAAGGTGAGGAAATCCCCATCCCGGCAAGGCTGATGGCACTGGCGGACATTTATGATGCCCTGGTCAGCCGGCGCTGCTATAAAACACCCATGTCTCACCAGCAGGCAGTGAAGATAATAACCCATGGAGACGAAATCACCTCGCCCAAGGACTTTGATCCTGATGTCCTTGAGGCGTTTGTTGAGGTAAAAAAACAATTCAGAGAAGTTGCGGTCACTTTGGCTGATTCAAACTGGGAAAGAGATACTATATAAAAAGGGGATGATTATGGATGATCAAAAAAAAACCATTCTAATTGTGGATGACAGTCCTGAAAATATAAGTGTATTGGGTGAAATTCTGAAACCATATTACAGAAGGCAGGTGGCCACTAATGGAGAGAATGCCTTAAAGCTTATTGAGAAAGGGCCTCATCCGGATTTGATCCTTCTGGATATTATGATGCCTGGCATTGGCGGCTATGAAACCTGTAAGCGCCTGAAAGCGGATAAAAAGACAAAAAATATCCCTGTCATGTTTGTAACGGCAAAAGCAGAGGATTTGGATGAGGCGAAGGGATTCGCCGTCGGGGCAGTGGATTATATCACCAAACCCATAAAGCCCGTCCGGCTTTTGGCCAGGATAAAAACCCATCTTAAACTCGAAAACGCCCTCCTCCAGCTGAAGGAGCAAAATGAAGAACTTTTTGCCGCTCAACGCATCAGAAAGGACATTGAGGCTATTTCCAGACATGATATGAAAAATCCTCTAACCGTGGTACTGGGAAACCCGGAACTGCTTCTTTTGGATCCTGAAAATTTAACTAAAAAACAGATAACACAAATTATGGCTATAAGGACTTCAGGTTACCGTATCCTTGAAATGCTGAACAGATCTCTTGACCTTATCAAAATGGAATCCGGGACCTATCGGTTTAACCCTGCCAGGGTTGATGTCCTGAAAATCATCAATGCAATTTGTAACGATTTGGATAAAAAGTTTAAAACGTCTTTAGTTGATTTAAAGATATCCTGTGCCAAGGAACTTGAAGACCACTCCGGAAGAGTCGATATCTCTGGGGATGAGCTTTTGACGTATACGCTATTGGCAAATCTTATCCGGAATGCTCTGGAAGCATCGCCGCAGGGCACTTTGGTGGCCGTTGATATAAATAAACAGGAAAATGATATCGTCATAAGCATACATAATCAGGGGGTTATTCCGATGGAAATCCGGGATCGTTTTTTTAATAAATATGTGACATCAGGAAAAAACAGGGGAACAGGGCTTGGCACCTATTCAGCCCGTCTTTTTGCAAGAACCCAGAAAGGCGATATCACCTATACCAGTTCAGAAGGACACGGCACACTGCTTGACGTTGTGCTAAAGGCTTTTGATCCATTGCGTCAGGCGTATAAAAATTAAAATTATTCGTATCCGTCCCCGGTTTCACTGGCCTTGGTCCTGTCAGCTTTTGAGTTGCTTTTGTTTTTCTCCCTGATCCAGCTATTCTCGCGACTTTATATATAAACTGAGAATCTTAGGAATAGATTTGTATCAAGGAAAGCAGGTCCTATGACGTGTAATAATTTTTCATTACCGTCATGATCAATGCCTGTAGGTGCTTCAAGAAGCTGGAGGGAGCCAGATGGCGTAATACCCTAATCATCTATCATGCTTGATTCTTTATCCTCATCTTCTACAAGTTCGTCAAAAAGGTTCTTCCATGCTGCAATGGCGGTCCATTTTGCAAATCTTTTATAAACGGTTTGCCAAGGTCCAAATTCTTTTGGTAGATCCCGCCAAGGAGCCCCAGTTTTCAAGATCCATAAAATTCCGTTAAACATTAACCTATTATCCTTGAGTTTCCGCCCTCGTGTCTCTTTTTTCTGTGATGATAGAATCGATTCGATCTGTATCCACTTTTCATTTGAAATAGCATACCTGTTCATAAACAGGACGAAATCATGGTTTATTTCAGATGTATAGATTTTTCTCAACTTTTTTAGAAACAGCCCCTAAATAAAGCGGATTTACCGCCTGAGCCTCTGTATCATCCAGATCTTCCCTGGGATGTTTTTCCTCCCTGGCCAACCGGATACTAACTATCTTGAGCAAGCCCCCGGCTTTGCCGGGGAGACTCCCAGAGCTTGACATTTCCGGGAAAAAGCAAAAGTCTCCAATAATATGAGCCGATCAAAGATCACAGAAAAGGAGCCTTTTGTTGAACAATTATAGCAAGTGCCCGTCTATAAATTTAGCTAAAAACCTCTATGAATAACATTTTAATCATCCTTCATAGAAGGTATGACAGGACATGAAAACCACTTACTATCCGGCATACTCGGCTTTAAGATCTTTTTTCAGGATCTTTCCCGTGGCTGTCAGGGGGGTACCGATGATAGATGCCATGGAAACATCATTGTGGGTCAGCAGTACCTCTTCAATTTTACGTGGATAGACATTATATCCACCCCGGATGATCATATCCTTTTTACGATCAACAATATAAAAATATCCGTCTTCATTTTTTTTTGCCAGATCTCCGGTAAGGAGCCAATTTGTCCCTTCAAAGGCTTCTGCGGTGGCATCGGGTTTAATGTAATAGCCTTTCATGACATTCATAAGACCTGGCTTACGGTCCTGGGAAGGTTCCATCCCGGCAAGAAAATAATCAGACAAATCCTGCCTCTTATAGGAGGCGTACCCTTTTCTGACGCCCCCGTTGGCTATGGGCACCTCGACCAGGCTCATCAGAATAAATCCCAAAATCTCTGCAATAATGGCTGAGGGAAAGAGAAACTTCTGAAGTAATTTCACTTTGGCGCGCAACAGTACGCCAACCAAAAGCAAAACCGACATCCATAAAAAGTTGCCAACATAAGGGAGAAAAATTTGTTCCATATGACTGTCTCCTTTGTCTATGGCTTGAGCCAATAGACCGCTATGAAACTTTAATGTGGTATCATTATCTTTTTTCTGAGAATGTGCAGGTCCGCATTTTAGAGCAATTGGACAGAGAATTAAGGGCATATCCCTTGCACCCGACATATCGCAAATTAATAACCCTCAACAAAAAGTATATAACTTTCCCTACAAAAAGTATCAAGATCTCCCCACAGACAAAATTATAGGCTCGATAAATAATAAGAAAAAAACTTTTGAGCAACATTTGATCTAAAGGAGGATAAACCTGACTCCCTTAAAACTGAAGAGGTTTAAACCAGGCGGTGAAACGTGATTTGCCCTTTTTTAGTTTAACTAAGGATCGGCTCCAAAATTACTTGATCTTTTGTTTCCAAAATACCCATTTAAGGGGTTTTGGAAACAAGTTTCTGCCCTTCAGGGTATTTAGATCAAGTTATTTTGTAACGATTCCTA
>PIVQ01001021.1 GCA_003354055.1 Desulfobacteraceae bacterium
AGATGAAAGAGATCATAAAGCCTGTTTTTATCATCTACCTGGTCTGGTGCCTGGCTTCGCTGGGGCTTTTTCTGGTTGGTCGTATCCTTCCGGCTGATGAACTCATACTGCGGGGATTGGCACCTGTGTCAATCGCTGCAGCTGTTTTGCTGGCCGTCGTAATCATCCGGTTCTACATGGTCCGGGTTGAACCCGGAATCCGGGAACGACGCAGCCTGCGCATAGTACTACTTTTAATGACGCTGACGGTTTTTGGCGGCGGATACCTTTTCGCCGCTGTCACGGGAATCAGGAGCAACGGCCTGGTCTGCTTTTTGACGGCAAACCTTCTCCTCTTTGCCTGTGTTCTGGGTAATTGGATGATCTCCCCTTTAAAACGGCCTGCCGAGATTGTTCCCCTCTGCCTTGTGGTGGCCCTGGCGGATTTGTTCAGCGTTGTGGCCGGCCCCACCAGGTATCTTGCCGAAGATCTGTCTGCCTTTTACAAAGGAGGAATGAAAGGGCTTCCTCCCTTTGTCGATTTTTTGCTTGTAAAGGCGGTGGTGCCCGGCCGGGACGTTCTGATACCACTTTTCGGAATCTCCGACTGGATCATCATCGTCTTTCTCTCCGCAGCAGCCGCAAAGTTTAATATGAATGACAATATTTTGGGAAAGGGAGGCCTACGTCAGAGAGCTATTCTTCTGTTTTTTCCCATCAGCTGCGCCGGGTTGGTTTTTGCAATGATCGTTGCCTGGCTTGCCAATGTTTTCATTCCGGCCCTGCCCTTTGTGGTAGTTCTGTTTCTTGGCTTTATGATACCCCGGTATCCTGAGATGCGACGGCTTACAAAGGCTGAACTGATTCCCATGGCAGTCTTTTCAAGCGTATTGATCGGGCTGATGGCGGTATTCTACACTAGTTGACGGGGGCTAAACGGCGAAAGCCGTGAGAATGACTGTTCTCGCGGCTCTCGCTTTTATTTATACAATCTGTGATTTATTGGCCAGCCATGATTTTATCAAAGGAACCGTTTTCCACGAGTTTTTTAAATCCTTCATCAAATTTCTTCATCAAATCCGCATTCCCGGGCAGGGCTTTTGTCAGCAGCAGGTGGTAGCCGGAAATCCGGACAGGTTTGGTGTGAAAGGTGATCTGGGCCGCCTGTTCCGGTGTTAACTCTTTTTTCAGGAACTCCTCTCCCACCTTCTTAATCATAACAACGAGGTCTACACGTCCGGCCAGAAGTTTTTTGAAATTGACACTTTCTTTGTCCGCCCGTTCGAGTTTAAAGATACCCTTGTCAATGGCGGAATCAAATGCCTCTCCATAGGAGTACCCTAATCTTCCGGCGATCTTGAGACCTTTGAGGTCATCGATTGTCTGCCACTCAAATGGTTTTTTCTTTAAGTGGAAAAAAACGGATTTCTGGCCGGGGATTAATAGACTGTCGGAATAGTACATTTCTTTTTCCCGCTCAGGCTTTTTCGACCACACCAGGCTACCCTGGGCCTTCTGGCCGACAAGGGCATCATGATATGCTCTTTTCCAACTGTCTCCGTACCACTTGTACTCCACCTCAATACCCATCAGCTTGAAGGTTTCGGTGACAACCTGGCTTGTGGGTCCGCCGTTCGTAAGATCTTTCCCCAGATAAGGGGCCCATTCGCCGTTTGACAGAATAATTTTTTCTCCGGCAAACAAGGATGACGGTGCCAGTAAACAAACACAAGCCATGATGCTGAATAAAATTTTTGTAATTTTCATTCTACCTCCTGATTTTTGATTTACTTGTCTGACGCTCAATTTTTATATGCTATCTTACTCAAAATTATTGATCCGCACAATCCCGGATAAAATGAGCCCAATAGGAAAACCTGGTCAGTTATCCTGGATGTGCAAATCATTCTTTTTAAAATTGGATAATAAAAGAAATAAAATATATTAAAATTGAAGTCAAGAGTTTTGCTTTTCTCGCTATCTTCTTAGTTAGGCGGCGTATCAAAAATAAACCACCCAGGTAATTGGCGTGACATTTCCAAAGACAGCTATCCGTTTAGGATAGTCTCTTTTGCCTGGGCGATTTTAATTTGATGTCACGCCTTAGATATTATGGTTGCCACGTGAAAAGACCTGCCTTTTTTGCAAACGTGGATTAAATTGTGAAAGTCGTAACACAATTCAGAGCCATAAACAAAAGGGAGGCAGGTCTTGAAAAAAATA
>PIVQ01001022.1 GCA_003354055.1 Desulfobacteraceae bacterium
TTAGTATTACCTTCAAATAATAATTGAAATAAACCACCACCACCTGTTAAATCAGATGAAATTGATATTCTATTAGTAACAGATTTAAAAAACTCCATTTCAGAAATATGAACATTTGTAGAATTACTACTATCAGTAATCCGAAATCTTAAATATCTTCCAGCAAAAGCATTGCTTAGTAGTGTTGTATCTTCTTCATAATATACATATTGTGATGTTGCTTGATCAACTGTTAATTTATTATCAACTATTGTCCATGTTATGTTATCATTACTTACTTCAACAGCCCATCTTTTAGGTCTTCCAGTTCCTTCCATACAAAGAAATCTATATTTATTAACAACAACAGCTTCGCCAAAATCATAAGTATAACTAGTTGATAATGAAGAACTAAACCAAAAAGTATCAACATCTCCATCAAATATTTTCCAAGGATCAGGAGAAGGTGATGTAATTCTAGGTGTATCTTCTGTAAATATTTCAGTAACTCTTTGAAAATTATTTATAGAAACATTATATGTACTTTCTCCAATTGCGATTAATTGAGTTTGTATTGCTGTTACTAATGTTGAAAGTGTATAATTACCAATTGGTATTGTAGCAATTAATATACTTCCAGTTGTTTCACTGAAATGTAATAAATTATTATTTTGATTAATATTATATTCAACATTTGGTATTTCAGCACTAATTAATTCAATTGATATAATATTATTAATTTCTCTTTCTAAATGAATTGTATATTTAGAAGGATCTGGATCAACTGAAACATTTCTATCTCTACTATCAATAACAATATCATTATATTTAATGAGTTTTTGTAATGTTTTAATATAATCATCTGGTGCTATAATTAATTCTCCTCTATATTGTTCTGGACCTTTTGTTAAATCTATTGGGGTATCTTCTTTTTTTTCATAGATAAAAAAATCTTTAATATCTGCATCAATTTCTTTTTTAATGATAAATGATTTATCTAATTGGTTTTGATGATTATCTTCAAATATTCTATCAAATCTTTTTTCAAATACGGGACGGATTTTTAAATCTTCATCTGGTTTTATTCCATGATCAACAACTGGTCTTAAATTTTTTAAATCATTAACCGGATTTGGTGTAAATTCTTGTTCAAAGAATATATTTCGCATATTTTTATCAACTAATTTTTTAGATACATATAATACCATTTTATTACCTTGCTTTTTATCAACTTTATTATTATATTCACGAAATATCTCAGACATTGAATTACCAATAATTTCTTTATATCTCTTAAAATCTAATTGTTTTTCATATTTTTCTTTAGCATAACCATTGAGAACTTCATATATAAATTTAAAATTCCTTACACTCATGAAATCTTCCATATTAACGAATATATATACGATAAAGTAGTATTTTATATTTATTTTAATTTAAAAAATAATTATATTAAATATTTTAATATAACATATATTATATAGAATATTTTTTTATAATGTCTTACCAACGACATACAGGATTATTAAAAATAGATCATAATTTTACAACTTTAAATTTACATGGGCATGGGTCAGATTCATCACAAACATTAATAGTTAATGGAGAAACAAGAATTACTGGAGATACATATATTGATGGTAAATTATTCGTAAATGGAGTATCATTCGCGAGTATTGGATCAACATTTTTACAATTAGCAGAAGGTTTTGAAGGAGGACTTTTTACAAGTGATTCAACTGGTTTATTAACAGTTAAATATAATCCTTGGAAATCTAATGATAATCCACTTTCAATTACAAAACCAACTGATGATATTACATATACACCATTCCAAGTAGGTATTGCTACAAAATCACCACAAGAACAATTACATGTTGGTGTAACAGGAGCAGGAGAAGGTGCTCAAATTGGTAATATAGTATTAGGAAACTGGTTAGGAGGAGTAAATTCATCAGCATTAGTTCATACAAGTTTAAAATCAGAAGCAACAAGTTATGCTATAAAATTAGATATATCTGGTGATACTAATATTAACTCAAAATCTCAAATTAATTTTAATATATTAGATTCATCAGTAGCAGTTATTGATAATAGTGGTAATGTAGGTATTGGTATTACAAATCCATCAGAATTATTACATGTAAATGGTAATATGATAGTAGAAGGAGATTTTACTGTTAATGGAACAACAACAATAATTGATAGTTCAGTAATTGAAG
>PIVQ01001905.1 GCA_003354055.1 Desulfobacteraceae bacterium
CTTAAACTGACACCCATCCGGGAGCCTGACGATATGCTGCTGCTTCAGCATATCTATGCCACCTCCCGGGATTATGAAATGGGGTATTACGGATTTCCCGAACCTGATCTGACCTATTTTCTAACGGATCAGTTTATACTTCAGCACCGCCAGTACATGAATGCTCCCAATGCAAGGTTTTATATCATTGAAACCCTTTCAAAAGCGCCTTTGGGACGATTTTATGTACGGGAAATGAGCTACCCTGAGATTCGGGTCATTGATATTGCGATCCTCCCTGCCCACCGGGGCCGTGGCATTGGGCGGGCCCTGTTTCAGCAAACCATGGATCAGGCAAAAAAAACAAGAAAACGGGTGAGTATCCATGTGGAAAAAAACAACCCTGCCCATGGATTCTATGAAAAACTGGGATTTGGATTTGTCCATGTGGATGGAATTTATGATTTAATGGTATGGCCGTCCACCGAGGCTGAAATTGCAAAAAAAGCCCAGGAAATTGAAAAGCAGATCGCCCATGCCAAAGCCGCTTCCCTG
>PIVQ01001023.1 GCA_003354055.1 Desulfobacteraceae bacterium
GAGGTTCTGGCGCGAGTTCCCGTCGAGCATCAGCTCGTCATGAACAGCGGTATAGATGTGCTGTGGATTGTGCTCATTCCGGGGGAACTTCTTTTTCGGCATGGTTGTAGAGAGATCACCAGAGGCATAGAGTTCATCGTTCGGATTGTCGCTGAGCAACCGTTTATCGAGCTGGGTCATATTGCTTCTCCTTGTTCGTTTCCGGGTTAAAACGATCAATAAAGGGGGATAAGTAAAATAGTCACCGAGTATAAACTATTTTCATCGTATGGTCAAAATATCGGGGTCAGACCAAGGTCAGACTACAATTTAACTAAAGTCATAGCATTTACGCTAAGGATCGGCTTCAAAATTACTTAACCTTTTGTTTCCAAAATCCCCTGTCTTTTAAGGGGTTTTGGAAAGAATTTAGGGTAAGTTATTTTGTAACGATTCCTAAATCAAAAAAAATCAACCTGGCCCCGATTTCAGGTAAGGATCGGGAACTAATAAATTGAGCTAGAATTGCGAAGCAGATGAAGTAAATTCGGCTCGCCTGGAAGGTGGAAATTGAAGCCACTATCATGCAAGTTATGCCGCGGATTTGATTATGATGTGTGATTCAGCGTTAATTTTGATTGATTTTATTATGCCCTTTCCCATATATTTGAATTACTTTTTGAAAATTTATTTGTCTTGTACCTCTATTTTTATTACGATGATTTTTTAAAATAAAGAGCTTAGGATCGGCTCCAAAATTACTTGATCTTTTATTTTCAAAATACCCAGTTGGGGTCTTTTGTAAAAATACCCAGTTAAGGGGTTTTGGAAATAATTTAGATCAAGTAAGTTTGTAACGATTCCTTACTGGCCATTTATTTTTCCATATTGTATTTTCTTCTACCATTGCACAGATAAAAAGGAGAACAGGTTATGAAAGAGTTGATTCAGAATATTGCTAAAGCTCTGGTTGATAATCCGGATCAGGTTGTTGTTGAGGAAATCACGACTCAGCAGACCCTTGTGCTGGAATTAAGGGTCGCAAAAGAAGATATTGGAAAAGTCATTGGTAAAAAAGGCAGGACTGCCCAGGCCCTGCGAACTATTTTATCGTGTGCATCTGCAAAAGGAAAAAAAAGGGCCATCTTGGAAATAATTGAATAATACCCGTTTAACAATTATTTTGATAAGGCACTAATATATCAAATTGATAACTCGCTGTCCCGAACCTGTCTGGTATCAACCTGTTATGTGTATGATGTACCAAGTTTAATGGAGGCCTGTTTTTTATTCAGGTGTAGTCTCCAATAAAGTTGATTTTGATACGTCAGCACTTTTTCAAAAAATGATTGATGTTGCCTGCTCAATATTTTTCTGATAGCTGTTAAAGGCTATTCGAGTAATTATTTTTGTAAGATGTATAGAAAAAAACTGTTAGCAATCCGCATTCACACAAAGGAGAATAGATATGGCTGCAACAAAAAAAGAAACGGTTCTGGACTTCCTTAACAATGCCTATAACGAATATAATATTGATTCTCGCGAAAACTCAATAACATTATCATACGACTTTATCATTGATACAGGGACCGCCAGAATATTTATAAAAATCGGGCGAAAACGTTGGGACGGATCTGATAACAGTTCCATTGTGGATTTTTTAAAATCGAAAGAACAACAGATTCGTGAAGCTCTTTTGATCAACGAGAACGCAATTCTTCCAATGAAATAGCGCGTATAGAATCCAATGATTTTTTTTTAGTAACTATTTATCTTTATATTGCTAAAAGTAGGCATTCTTTTAGCTTTTGAGAACAATTAGATTATAACAAAACCCTTCTCATACGTTAAAAAAACAGTACACAAAAAACATCCTCTCAGATTACACTTATTATATATAATCATGATTTCTCAACAGATAAAGACAACATATGGGGTTTGATTTAAGATTGAAAATCAGAGCTTTTATAATTAAACGTTAGGGAATATTGGCGGAGGATTCCGTTGGCTTTGGAACGGACTGATTTAAAAACAATGTATAAAACACTTCATCATATTACACCCCCCCGGTGTACCGCCCGTAGCATTATCCAGCTGTTCATCAGTCAACTCATCTACCGGTTCAGGCGGTAAAATAAAATGCATAATGTCAGCGGTATTCTCAACCATGCGGATCTCAATGCCATCAGGGACTTCAATGCTGTTTTCCTTGAACACCTT
>PIVQ01001906.1 GCA_003354055.1 Desulfobacteraceae bacterium
CCAGGAGCAGCGGGCTCTAAAAAGCTACGGTTATTTATTGATTACTTAAAAGCCTATTTTGTAAAACAGCATACCGCTTTAGGTATGCTGAAAAGCGTTTAATTATTTTCGTTTTTAAAGCATTTATAAAGTACGGTTAAATAATGCCACTGCTTGTTGATACATATTAATTGCAAGGGCAGCGTCGTATCGCTCGCCTTCATCACGCATAAAGGCATGCTGCGCATTAACTTCTTGCCATTGGTAATTAATGCCCGTGCTTACACATTGCTGGTATATTTTAGTACGGCCTTCCTTTGGCACATGCGGGTCTTGTTTACCCCATATAAAGTGAATTTCACCTTGTATATCAGCCATGCGTTCAAATGAGTTATTACCTGGTTTTGCAGGTAATGTATCGCTGTGAATATCAGTAGCGTATAAACAAAATGCCGCTTTAATTTCAGGATTTAGCGCCGCTCTATAAGCTAAATGTCCGCCAATACATACGCCCATAGTGCCGACGGTTCCTGTGCAATAGCTTTGTAATCTAAT
>PIVQ01000270.1 GCA_003354055.1 Desulfobacteraceae bacterium
ATCAAAATGATCACTGATGCCCTTGCCCGTAACAATTACAATCGCAATGCAGCTGCCAGGGATATGGGAATTCATAAAAGCACCCTGTTCAGGAGAATTAAAAAATTAGGGATCAAGCTTTAAAGCATTAGGCTTTAAGGCATCAAAGCTTTAAGAAGACATCCGTTGGACAGCGGTGATTTTCCGACATAGGATTCAGAGAGCTGCAACCCCGGACCCGAAACAGTCTCACTTTTGCAACCTTAAGTTGTGCCTTATCGTTTAAAAATATTTCTCAAGACAACGCTACATATGGCATGCTCTAACTGAAGCAAGGCCTGCAGCATCTATTGTGAAAATATTTCCCCAAAGGCACAAGCCTTGCAACCATTAAAAACCTGTGTATATTCAACAACCAAACAAAAGGGGAATCCCATTGAAAATTGCAATTACTGCCTGGGGGAACCGGATCTCTCCTGTTTTTGATTCTGCCGGAACCCTGCTCATAGCCAGAATTGAAGATCAGACCATTAAAAGCAAAACCTATAAGGCCTTTAAACCGGAAGATATCCCTGAGCTTGCAGCCCTGCTAAAGAAAATGGGGGTTTCCACCCTCATCTGCGGGGCCATTTCCACAAAACCGGCAGATACGATTGTTGAAAATCATATCCGCCTGATCTCCTTTGTCTCCGGCAATGCCATGGACATTCTCAATAGTTTTGCCAGCCGCAGCACCATTGACCAGACCCATATGATGCCCGGCTGCAGTCTGGATTATTCAAGACGCTAATTTGCGGTTCAACTGGACTTAGTCTTCCTGATCCCCATGCCCATATAAATGGCTGCCAGAACCATAGCGACCCCAAGCCACCCCATCACCCCGGTCTCACGGTTGAACAACAACACATCCCAGACAAAGGAAAGGGCGGGCTGAAGCAGCAGTACAAGGCCTGCCCTGGATGCATCAACCCCTGGCAGACAATAGGAGATCATAGCCCAGGCCAGTGCCTGCGACAATCCCCCAAGCCCCAGGAGCGCTGCCAGGGATCCAAAATTGGGGATGGCAAATGAATGGCCGGTTCCCAGAATCACCCCTCCAAGGAAAAGACTGGCAGCAGCCGTCATAATAACCTGATAATAAAAAACCGGCCCGCCCTTTCCCGATTGAACATAGCGGATCAGAAGCAAAAAAGCTCCGTAACTTATGGCCGTTAAAACACCGAATCCAATTCCCGTCAGATATTTAGGTGTGAGTTCAGCCCCGTCCAACCCGATAATCATATACAATCCAAACAGCGCCAAAGGCAGAGAAAGAACAAAGAGAAGATTCAGGCGTTCCTTATAAAGCAGCCACCCGGCCAGGGCGAGAATAAATACCTGGCAATTTCCAAGAATCGTTGCAAGCCCCGGACCGATATATTCAATGCTGAAATGCCAGAAAAAAAGATCCAGACTGAAAACCACCCCGCAGACTGCTGCAAGTACGCTGTTTTTCAGCGGCTGTTTTTTGAACTCCTTTTTGACCCCGCAGGCAAGTGCTAGGAAAAGACAACCGAAAAACACACGGTAAAAGGCCGATACCATGGGATGCACCTGAGATACTTTTACAAATACACCTGAGAAACTGATAATCAGTGCCCCGAGAACAACACCTGTCACCGGATGCTTGAACGAACTTAACATGGAATTGCCCCTAAATTATTAGACTTAGGGAAGTTAGGGTTTTCCCCGACATTCGTCAAGAAAAAAATAATGGATTTAACCGTTGGACTTCCATTGGAATTTCGTTTGATTTGAACCTTGAAATGAATTAGTCTGGCCCATTATACAAATCCGAGAGGAAATTCCATGCTCAAAGAGATCATAAAAGATAAAACACCTGTTCACACCCGGGACATCCGGCTATCCACATTTGCCCATGGCCCGGACCGTATTATTGTCCACGGAGAACTTAAGGACGAGCGCTGCATACCCATTGTAGACATCCTCGGCAGGGACAAGAACCCGGGAACGGTCCATCATATGTCAGTGACCCTTCTCATCGCACCGGATCCCTTACGGATCATTGAGGCAGAAGCAGACATGATGACCACTCCCATGCCACAATGCCCCGAAACCCTGGATCGAATAGAGCTGATCAAAGGCCTTGAAATCAAACCCGGCTTTTCAAAAAAAATTCGTTCCCTGATCGGCGGCTCTGACGGCTGCGCCCATCTGTGTACCCTGGTCAAAAACATGGGTACGGAAATACTCCACGGCTGGATGGCCTGGAAAAGAAGCCAGACAAAAGACCGGAAAACGCCTTTGCACAATCTTAAGGGGAAATCCTATCTCATTGATTCATGCAGGCTCTGGAAAAAGGACGGGCCCAAGTACAAAGAAATGGTCGAGGCAATGGAAAAAGAAAAGACTCAGCCTCACTCATGATCAATCTCACCGTCCCAACCTATGGCAGGCTCCCAGAGAAAAGCTGAAAAATCAATGGCCCGGTTTTTGGAGAAAACAATGCCCTCGGATTCCAGCAATGCCCGCTGGAGTTCATATCCCTGCCCCCTGGGAAGAGAAATTCTTCCAGAGGCATTGACCACCCGATGCCAGGGAAGATCGTGTTTTTCAGACATAGAATGAAGAAACCTGGATACCTGACGCGCCCCGCGAGGATTTCCTGCCAGAACAGCCACCCGGCCATAGGAAATCACCTTTCCATGGGGTATGGATTTTATCACATCCAATACTTTTCGGGTAAACATGCGCATTATAGCCCGGCACCATGGCATGATTTCGTCTTTTTATCAATATTCGGATAAAAAACTATGGAGAAACTATGGAAATACAGAAGGCAATTTGAAAAAGGGGAAATAATCCGCTACCCTGTGTTCTCGTACTTAAGAAGTCTGAAATACAACGGTCCGGGAAAGGATCCCCATGCGCATCTCATTATTGACAAAATTCTTCTTTTCATTTCTGCTCACCGGTATTGTTCTGGTGGGTATTCTCATAAGCCTTATTCAGTTTTATGCATTCAAAAATTTTTCCGACTATGTGGCCCGGATCGAATACAACCAGCTGGATGACCTGGTTGACATCCTTGAAAAGGAACTCAAGGAAAAAGGTGATTTCAACCACCTTAGACACAATCATCGTGCCTGGCTGTCCATTATGCAAAAGGCCGGGTTGATCAATAACAATATGCCCCCGATAGATGAGAGACGGCCCCAGCCGCCGCTTCTGGAGACAGACCTACCAACTGCCCTCCGTGAATACCAGCCTGGTACGAAGCAGCCACCTGTCCCACCCCGGCGCCCACCTCAGCCCAATGCAAATGAACTGGGTCCCAGGGTAGCGCTTCTGGATAAGAACAAAACATTGATCATGGGGCGGCAATCCATTGACAGTCCTGAATATCTGCGGCCCATTCCGGCCCAGGGAAACCCTGTTGGGTATCTTGGATTTGAACGGGCACCAAATCTCTCCCACCCTCTGGATCTTCAATTTCTAAAACAGCAGAAGACAAGCTTTTACCTGGCAGGAGGAATCTTTTTATTTATTTCCGTATTGGTCTCTTTTGTCCTGGCCTTTCATCTATTATCCCCGATCAGGAAATTATCCAGAGCAACCCGGGCATTGGGCAGGCGCAAATTTGATACAAGGATTCACCTGAACACCAGGGATGAACTGGGGCAATTGGCAGAGGATTTTAACTGGCTGGCCACCACCCTGGGGGATTATGAACTGCGGCAGATCCACTGGCTGTCGGATATTTCCCATGAACTTCGCACCCCTTTGTCCATTCTTCAGGGTGAACTTGAGGCGGTTCAGGACGGGATACGAAAATTAGACGCAGCATCCGTCAACTCCCTGCACTCAGAGGTCTGCCATCTGATCCGTCTGGTCAATGACCTTCACGACCTGTCCATGGCCGAGGCAAGGATGATCCGCCTGACCAAATCTCCTGTGGATGTTGCAGGACTTCTGGCCATGACCCTGGAGAGATTCACGGATCAATTCAGGGACAATCAGACCCGGGTGGAAACCGATGTGGTAGACCGGGTGATGGTCCTGGCAGATCCGGATCGGCTTGTTCAGCTTTTTTCCAATCTTGTGAAAAACACCCTGACCTATTCAGACCGGCCGGCCAGGCTCAGGATTACTTGCCGGACCCATGAAAATCAGGTAAGATTAATTTTTGAAGACTCTGCCCCAGGGGCACCTCCCCACCTTCATTCCCGCCTCTTTGACCGGTTGTTCAGAGTGGAGGGTTCCCGGAATCGAAAACAGGGCGGCAGCGGCCTCGGGCTTGCCATCTGCAAACAGATTGTCCAGGCCCACGACGGCAAAATATTTGCCACGGCATCTGATTTAGGGGGACTTTGTATAGAGATAAGACTGCCGGCATTAGAGGGCAGCGGCAATGAACCCGGTCAAAGGAGAGACAGATGAGCATGGCTCATATATTGATTGTTGAAGATGAAGAGAAAATTGCCCTTCTGATCCGGGATTACCTGGAAAACGACGGATTCAAAACCACGATTATTGACCGGGGCGACCTTGTGGAGGCTTTTATCGGAAAGACAGCCGTGGACCTGATTCTCCTCGATGTGATGTTGCCCGGCAAAGACGGACTGACCCTGTGCCGCGAGATCCGCAATTCATCCAATATCCCGATCATCATGCTAACGGCCCGGGTTTCTGAAATAGACCGGCTTCTGGGACTTGAGCTGGGCTCCGATGATTATATATGCAAACCATTCAGCCCAAGGGAAATGGTGGCCCGGGTCAAGGCGGTTCTCCGCCGAACCTGCCCCCCTGTGCGGGAGAGCGAAATGAGTATCGGCCCCCTGGCCCTGAATGAAGACCGGCACACCTGCACCCTCCATGGAGAGGACTTAACCCTGACCCCCAATGAATTCGGCATACTCCGCCTGTTTATGACCCATCCGGGCAAGGTATTTTCCAGGTCCGAACTTCTGGACAAAGTCCAGGGATATCATTTTGAAGGGTATGAAAGGACCGTGGACAGCCATGTAAAAAACCTGAGAAAAAAGCTAAATACCCATCTGCCCGGCACAACTCTGATTCAGTCGGTCTACGGAATCGGATATAAGCTGAACGACAGGGCCTTTGAGCAGGAAGGATAAAACCTTAGAAATCGTTACAAAATAACTTGATCAAATACCCTGAAGGGCAGAAACTTGTTTCCAAAACCCCTTAAAAGACTGCTTAAAGCGGCGGGTATTTTGAAAACAAAAGATCAAGTAATTTTGGAGCCGATCCTTACCCCCTTGGGGCAGACCGTTTTTCCAAAAAAGAAATGACCCTGGACAGGGAAAAGGTCAGAAGAAAATAAAGGACAGTTATCGTAATCCAGACCTCAAAGGTCAGAAAGGTTGCAGCCATAAGTTCCATACCCTGGAAGGTCAGTTCCTGGATTGAAATCACAGATACAATAGCTGAATCCTTGATGGTGGAAATGAACTGACCGGCCAATGGAAAGGCCACCTTACGGAAGGCCTGGGGCAAAATCACAAGTCTGAAGGTTTTGGGCCCGGACAATCCGATGGAATATGCAGCTTCCCACTGCCCCCGGGGCAACCCCAGTATCCCGCCCCTGACAATCTCTGAAATATAGGCCCCTTCATAAAGGGCAAGGGCTGCCACGGCAGACACAAAGGCATTGATGCCGCCCGGCCCCTCCAGCAGGAATCCTACACATTCTTTAATCCGGGGACTTAGACCGCGCAGCCAGGTGTCCAGCCCCAGAAGATCCAGAAACTGACTGGAGACAAAATAGTAGAATAGAATCAGCAGCACCAGGGAGGGAATATTCCGGACGATTTCCACATACGTCCGGCTGACAAAGCGTTGAAATCCATTACCCCTGGCCCCCATGACCCCGGAAAAGGTTCCCAAAGCAAAGGCCAGGACCGTGGCCCAGACACTGAGTTTGACAGTGGTAAAAAAACCTCTCAGCAGGATATTGGGAACCAGCTTCCCGGTATCCGCATCCCGGAACATAAAATACTGGGGAATGGCCGACCAGTTCCACTCATAGTCCAGACTTGTTCCCATACGGGACAAAAAAAAGGCTATGGCAGCGACGACCAAGCCGAGCGCTGCCATATCCACAAGGGTTATTTTGTTTGAGGGTTTATTGAACAAGGCTTTCCCATTCTTTGGTCTCAAACCAATAGGCTTGGCTTTCCTTCAGAAACCCCGAGGCATGGTTGATGAGAATCCAGTTATTAAAAAAGTTCAGAGCATCATAGTCCCCTTTGCGAAGAGCAAAGCCGATGGGCTCTTTGGTAAAATTCTCCTTGATGGGAACAAAGAGCTTGTCGGAAAATTTTAAGGCATGAAAGGCGGGCATGGGAGCTGAAGAGACCACGGCATGCACGCGGCCCAGATTCAGTTCCTGAAGGGCCTGGCTTTCGTTTTCAAACAGCTTGAATGCAGCTTTGGGCATAAATTTTCTGGCTGCCTGTTCTGCTGTGGTGCCCATGCGGACCGCAATGATGACCTCTTTTTTATTAAAATCCCCGATACTGGAAAAGCCTGCGGCCTTTTTCTTGTGGGCCACCATGGACATGCCTGAGAACTCATAGGGCATGGTAAAGTTCACCTTGAGGTTACGCTCGGGCGTAATCCCCATGCCGCCGATGATCACATCGAATTTCCCTGTGAGCAAAGCCGGGATGATGCCTGACCAGGCTGTGGGTACAAACTCGACTTCTACACCCATGTCCTGGGCCAGTTTCTTGGCCACATCGATTTCATATCCCACGAGTTCGCCTTTTTTATCCTTCATGGCCCAGGGTACAAAAGTGGACATGCCCACCCTTAATACCCCCTGCTTCTGGATCTTTTCAATGACACTTTCTTTTGACAGCATAGCACCGGTCTGCCCGGCAAAGGCAGTCCCGACCGCCAGTATAAACACAACAAGCACGCTTGCTAATTTTTTCATCCTGATCTCCTTATAGGTCCTGAATAAAAGATTTAATGGATATATTTCATCCGAATTTCCAGTTGTCTGATTAAAAAAGAAAGACTGGCTGTAATGATCAAATAGCATAATGCCACAGCAAACCAGATTTCAAAAGTCAAAAATGTCTGGGATACGATTTTCTGGGCCTGCATGGTCAGATCATAAATGGAAATGGTGGATACCAGTGCGGAATCTTTGATAAGTGACACGCTTTGCCCCGCCAGCATGGGCAACGTGGTCCTCAGCATCTGGGGGATAATCACCTTGTAGTAGATCACGGGCCGTGGCAATCCAAGCCCCTGGGCAGCCTCAATCTGACCTTTTTGAACCCCTAAAATACCAGACCGGATGATCTCCGAGGCATAGGCCCCCTCAAACAGACTCAGGGCCCAGACCGCAGACCAGAAGGCAGAGATGTCCAGCACCGGTGAAATCACAAAGTAAATCAAAAAGATCTGTATGAGCAGGGGGGTATTTCTGATGGTTTCCACATAGACCCATGCCACCCCTCTCAAAACGGGAAACGGGGAGAGTCTTGCCATGGCGGATAAACTGCCCAGAATCAGAGACAAAAAAAGCCCGATACCGGAAATCTTCAGGGTGATGAAAAGCCCCTGAACCAGAAGACCGGGTACTATATCCGACCCTTGTTTTGAAAAAAAATAAGGCCATACCCGGTACCATTGCCAATTGTACTCCAGGTTTTGGTATCCCAGGGTCAGTGCGGCTGCCAGGATGGCGATAAACAAAGCGGACTTAATCAGATTGCGGAGCGGATACATCCTCTTCCTTTTGCAGGTATTGGCCTTTTAAAAAAAGCCAACCATACCACGAACCGCCAAAACCTGAAAGATAAAAACCCGCCGTCTCAAGAGACAGCGGGTTTTGCAATCGCGTACAGCGAGAGACGGGATCAGGACTGGTTGGCCAGCTTGGTGGAGTAGGCAGCAGAGGGTTCTGCGCCGCTTCCGGAAGTACCGCCGGAATAGCCGCTGCCATGGTTAATGGTTGAGAAATCAGGATAGGCAGTGCCGCCGTGTTCAGTGGCATCCAGGCCTTCAAGCTCTTCCTCTTCAGAGACCCTCAGCCCCATGGTAGCGTCAATGATCTTGAACAGAACAAAGGCAGTACCAAAAGTCCAGACAAAACAGGCCAGAATACCGATACCCTGTACGGATAAAATCGCAAGAGAGGTACCGCCGATGTTAAAGATACCTGCAGCAAGCGTTCCCCAGGCACCGCAGACACCGTGGACGGAAATTGCACCTACGGGATCATCTATTCTGATCTTGTCAAAGAAGAGAACTGAAAAAACAACAAGGACACCTGCAATGGCTCCGATGATAACGGCACTGCCGGGGGTGACATTGGCGCATCCGGCAGTAATCCCCACAAGCCCGGCAAGCGCGCCGTTCAGACTCATGCCTACTTCGGGCTTTCCAAACTTCATCCAGGAGACGATCATGGCCAATACAGCCCCGGCAGCAGCCGCCAAGTTGGTATTTACAAAAATCATGGCAATATCTTTACTTGCCGCAGTGGTAGATCCCGGGTTGAACCCGAACCAGCCTACCCAGAGGATAAATACGCCAAGGGCAGCCAGAGGAATGTTGTGCCCCAGGATAGGTTTAACCCTACCGTCTTTTGTATATTTACCCAGACGGGGTCCGAGAACCATGGCCCCGGCCAGAGCGGCCCAGCCACCTACGGAGTGAACAACGGTGGATCCTGCAAAATCAATAAAACCTAAGCCTTCCAGCCATCCCGAACCGTTGAACAGGGATCCCCATGCCCAGGAACCGAAAATCGGATAAATCAAAGCCGTAACACAGGCCGTATAAACGAGATATGCCGTGAATTTTGTCCGCTCGGCCATGGCACCGGATACGATGGTGGCAGCAGTTGCGGCAAAAACGACCTGGAACATCCAGAAGGCCAGGACCCAGGGGTCACCACCGATTTCAAAATCACTTAAGAAAAAACCGGTGGTACCGAAAAAACCGGTTTTAGAGGCACCGAACATCAGGCCGAACCCGATGGCCCAGTAGGAAATTGA
>PIVQ01001024.1 GCA_003354055.1 Desulfobacteraceae bacterium
TTGTTGTTTTATATCGGCACTCATGCCTTCTCCCCGGCAATATCATATTCAAACGCGTCTGTTATTCTTACCTGAACAAGGGTGCCGATGTCCAGACCGTCTGAATAAATAAATGTCATTCCATCCACATCCGGGGCCTGGAAGGGGGTTCTGCCGATGTAAACCCCACTTTCCGGATTCTCTTCCACCAGAACAGGGTAAACCTGTCCCACATGGCGTTCATTCAGCTCTTCGGAGATAATTGCCTGGGCCGCCATAATGGTATCGTGGCGCTGTTCGGCAACTTCCGACGGTACATGGTCGGCAAACCCGTGGGATTTGAGATCTTCGGAATCCGAATAGGTGAACACCCCAAGATGATCAAATTTGACCTCATGGATAAACTCAAGCAGGTCCTGAAACTCTTCTTCGGTCTCTCCGGGGAATCCCACAATAATCGTGGTTCTGAGGCTGGCTTCTGAATCTATTTTACGAATGGTCGTAAATAACTCGATCAAATTCTCTCTGGTATAGGGTCTGCCCATGCGTTTGAGTGCAGACGAGGCTGCATGCTGGATAGGCACATCATAGTAGGAGCAGATATTTGAGTAATCCCTGACCGTTTGAATGGTCTTTTCATCCAGAGTTTTGGGATGGGTGTACAAAAACCGGATCCAGGCGGTATCATCCTTTGCCTCCAGAGTCTTCCCCAACTCGGACAACACGGTATCAAATCCGATGATCTCGCCGTTATCCGCATCCAGATCCTGGCCGTAGTCAGTGGTATTTTCTGCGGTAAGGATGATCTCTTTCACCCCTTTGGCCACGAGGCTTTCAGCTTCGTGGCAGATATCAGCCACCGGACGGGACCGCTGCTTGCCCCTCAGGGACGGAATAATACAATAGGTGCAGTGGCGGTTACACCCTTCCGAGACCTTGAGATAGGCAAAGCCTTGGGACATGAGTTCCCGCTCTTCTGAAAGGTCCTGAAACCCTCTCGTATTGGGATCGGGAAACAGAATCAGTGCATCTGTGTTCCTGTTTTCCACGGCATCCACGATCTGTTCGCAGGCAGCCGTTCCTAAGAAGGCATCCACCTCAGGCAGGCTTTTCAGCAACTCCGGATCATCCTTGTACCGCTGAGCCAGACAGCCTGTGGCAATGAGGCGCTTACAGGAACCGGTTCTTTTGAATTCCGCCATGTCCAGAATAGTTTCAACCGCCTCGTCAGAGGCGGTTGAAATAAATCCGCAGGTATTTACAATTATGGCCTGGGCATTGGCCGGATCATCGGTAATCCCGTGTCCGGCCGCTGAAATCTTGCCCAGCATAATCTCGCTGTCCACCTGGTTCCGTGAACAGCCGAGAGTTTCAAGATAAACGATCATATAGCTTTGGCCATGAGATCACCTAAGAGGGAAGAAAACCTTGCAGGATTGTCCAGTTTTCCGCCTTCGGAGATCACGGCGATGTCATAGAGAAGGTCTGAGTAGTCCGTCAGTACCGGGTTAGTGGTATCAGACTCGAACAGCCCTTTGATTTTTTCCATAACCGGATGGCTGACATTAACTTCCATGACCCGTTTCTGATCAGGCGTCTGCTGGCCGGAGGCCTTCAGGATCTTTTCCATATAGGCGCTCATGCCGTAATCGTCACCGGACAGGCAGGAGACGGAATCTTTAAGGCGGTTGGAAACCACGACATCCTTAACCCTTTCTTCCAATTTGCCTTTAAGAAAGGACAGCAGGGCGGAATATTCATTTTTCTTGTCATCATCCACCTTATCCACATCCAGATCGCCCTTTTCAGCGCTCTTGAGTTTCTTCTCCTTGTACTCGGGCAGGGACTGGGTCACCCACTCGTCGATGGGATCCACCATGAGAATAACTTCGTAATCCTTGGCCTTGAGGGCTTCCAGCAGAGGAGAGTTGAGCAGAGAGGTCAGGCTTTCACCGGTGAGATAGTAGATCTCCTTCTGGTCCTCTTTCATGTTCTCAATGTACTGGTCCAGAGAGATATAGTCGTCACCGGACTTAGTGGTTTTGTAACGCAGCAGCGCCGCCAGACGGTCTTTATTGGCGAAATCCGTGGGGATACCGGCCTTCAAAGCCTGGCCGAATTCATTGTAGAACTCTTCGTATTTCTCTTTTTCCATGGATTCGAGAACGGAAAAGACCTGCTTGGCCAGGTTTTTCTGGATGTTTCTAACCAGACGGTC
>PIVQ01001025.1 GCA_003354055.1 Desulfobacteraceae bacterium
TACCAAAAGTATTTGGCTGAGAATCCGGATGAAATAGAAATGAAACCTTATCTTTTCAGAGTTTATAAAAAACTAATGCTCAAAGACCTATACAGTAAGGAACTCGAAGCTTTTCAAAAAGAAATTGACGCGGAATAATTAAATAAGGATCGGCTCCAAAATTACTTGATCTTTTGTTCTCAAAATCCCCAGTCTTTTAAGGGGTTTTGGAAACAATTTAGATCAAGTTGTTTTGTAACGATTCCTAAGTGGAATAATTAAATGAGTGGACAAAAAACAATACTATTAAGATTATTCAAGCGCCCGGATCTTATCATTACGCTCGCTTTATTTTTGTTAATGATTCCTCTGGAGCGCTATGAAATTTTTCAAGCCATTGAAAATGAACTTATCAGTGTTCGCCACCATTTTATACGCAACAATATGGACCAGGAAGGGGCTTATGAGTTCCTGAAAGATAAAATTGCCATCATTGTGCAAGACGAGGAATTTTTTGAAGAGTACGGATCATTTCCGCTTAAAAGAGAAGACCTCGGGATAATGGTCGAAAATCTCAGCGTCTTGGGTGCCAAAGTGATTATGGTGGATATGATTATGGATTTTGCCAGCTCATATGGTGAGGATCCAATAATTGCCGGGCATCTGGAAGCAGCCGGGAATACGATTCTCGTCTCCCAGCTTGTTTTCAGAGGAAATGATTTTATCAAGGTCAACCACCCTACACCCGAGATCCATAAGGTTACAGAAACAGCTTATTCAAATCATACCGAAGTTGGAGGACAATTAAACCGCCTCCGGTTATATCCGGATATCATCAACAAACATAAGGAATGGCCGATTTCAGTAAAAACCGCTGCAACATATCTTGGGGTCGAGCCAAAGCTTGAAAATGGTTTTTTAGTGCTTGGGGGACAAAAAATTCCACTGGATCATTTTAATGATTTTTGGATTGACTATTTGACCTTTATGTCACCCAGCGATAAACCTGAGGATCAATTTTTAAGCAAAGATCCATTTGTAGGGATTTCAGGGTTAGACATCATTGAACTTGATATTGATGATGAGTATGAAATCGCCGAGTACTCCCCCCTGGTAAAGGATAAGATTGTTTTTATCGGCGATACCTCTGAGGTGGGGCATGATCTTTTCGACACCATGGTGGGGCAAGCCTTTGGGGTTGAAATTTTAGCTCAGGAGGTAGCAACCTTGCTTCGAGGAGCACCTTTACGTTCTGCGCCGCCAAAATTAGAAGTCGCTATGTTGATTTTATTCTTTCTTTGCTTCGTTTTAGCTCACCGGTTCAAGAACCCATTATTACGCGGCTTTATAACGCTTGTGCTAACCTGCATATACTGCTTTGTTTGCGTTTTGTTCTATGTATACACCCATACTATTATTTCAATGACATATACCTTAATGGCAGCACTCGGTGGTTTTATCACCATTAACGGTAACCTGTTTATACTGGAGCGAAAGCAGAAAAGTTTTATAACCAATGCGTTTGGTCAATACCTTTCACCGAAAGTTATCGATATCCTTGTCAAGAATCCCGATAAACTCAGCTTAGGCGGTGAACGACGGGAAATGACAGCCTATTTTAGCGATGTTGCAAATTTCTCCACGCTATCTGAAAATTTAACCCCGGACCAACTCGTTGCACTTCTAAATGAATATCTGACCGAAATGACTGATATTATATCGAAATATGACGGAACCGTAGATAAGTTCGAAGGGGATGCCATTATCGCTTTTTGGGGAGCACCATTGGATCAACCCGACAATGCTTTAAGATGTTGTTTGGCAACCATTGAAATGCAGAATCGAATGAATGAGATCAGAGCCCAATTTGCGGAAGAGGGCAAACCTTTGCTCAATGTAAGAATGGGGATTAATACAGGCCCCATGGTTGTTGGTAACATGGGCTCTCAAACAAGAATGGATTATACCATAATGGGCGATGCAGTTAACCTGGCCGCTCGATTGGAAGGTGCGAACAAATATTATAGCACTTATACAATGATTTCACATTTTACCTACGAGAAGGTTAAGGATGAGGTGGAAGTTCGTGAACTTGATACCATTCGAGTCGTTGGTAAAAAAGAACCCATAACGGTTTATGAGTTAATGGAAACCAAAGGAAACTTGGATGATCTGACATCCAACCTGGTCTCCCGATATAACAGCGCACTTGAATTG
>PIVQ01001026.1 GCA_003354055.1 Desulfobacteraceae bacterium
TGGGCGGTGGCCGGGGATCGGCCCATCATGCTCATGGACGAACCCTTTGGCGCCATTGATCCCATTAACCGGGGCAATCTGCAAAACGAGTTTTTAAAGGTCCAGGAAAAGGTTAAAAAAACCATAATATTTGTAACCCATGACATTGATGAGGCCATTAAGATGGGGGACAAAATATGTCTTTTAAAGGACGGTCACCTGGTCCAGTTCGCCTCACCCGAAGAGATGCTGACCCATCCGAAAAACGATTTTGTAGCTGATTTTGTGGGCGGTGACCGGACACTTAAGCGCCTTAACCTGTTTACCATAAAACGGGCCATGAAAGACGATCCTCCCCTGATTCGCCAGGATGAAACCATTGAAACCGCCCATGCCATGTTTTCAAAAACAGATCACCAACACCTTATCTGCGTGGATTCGGACGGCATCCTGACAGGCATGATCGCAAAGGATAATATACCTGATACAGCATCCAGAGTTGAAGAGGCTGCCTACCCCACCCAGGCATCGATGATGGCCCATGCAAGCCTTAAGGACGGGCTGTCGGAAATTTTCTCCCATGACTACGGATTTCTCATTGTTGTGGATGACAATAAAAAAGTACTTGGATGGCTTCATACGGAAGATATCAAAGAGACATTGAAAGGATAGTATCATGACGACACGGATTTTGTTCCACCTGCTCAAAAGAGTGGCGCCCGTCATTTTAACCGTTTGTTTCATTGTTTGGCTCTATACCTATTACGGGGCCTGGGAGTATACGGCTAAAAATCTCTCAGAGTTTTTTAAACTGATCTATGAGCACTTTATTCTGGTCATTATCAGCGCCATATGTGCCGTTGTGGTGGGCGTGTCTCTGGGAACCGTGATGACGCGGAGGGGAATGGAAAAGGTGGCACCGGTGATCATGGCTGTGGTCAATGTCTGGCAGTCGGTTCCCTCTCTCGGTGTCATTGCCCTGGCCTATGGTTTTCTTCCCCTGATCGGCCTGTCCGGCATCGGCATGACGCCGGCCCTGTTCGCCTTGTTTTTCCACGCAGTCGCCCCCATTGTCAGAAATACCTATGCCGGGATAGACGCAGTGAGCAAAGACGTTATTGAGGCGGCCACAGGCATGGGGATGACCAAGCGCCAGATTCTTCTACAGATCGAACTTCCCAATGCCCTGCCCGTTATTGCAGGCGGGATCAGAACTTCCACAGCCATTATTGTGGGGACCGCTCCCCTGGCGTTCCTGATCGGCGGCGGCGGACTGGGATTCTGGATATTCACCGGTATCGCCCTGGTGGACATGGGGATTATGATGGCCGGTGCCGTGCCCGTGGCCCTCATTGCCATGCTTTTTGATTTCTGCCTTGCCCGGTCTGAAAAAATGTTTATATCCAGAGGGGTTCAGACAGATGAGATAGAAATGGCTTAACCACTGGTTTAACCGCTGGCTTCGCCGTTTAAATGCCGGACAGGGTTTGATTGATATCCGGTGATATTTTGTTGTGTTCATCATGTTCACAACCTTAATTCATATTTTCAGGAGGGTTTTATTGTGAAAAAATTAGTTCTTTTATTGACCGCTCTGGCATTGATTGCTATGCCCATGTCTGCCATTGCCAAAGCACCCGTCAAGGTTGCTTCCAAGGCATTTACCGAGCAAGTTATTCTGGGTAAGATCATGGTGGCGCTTTTAAAGGACAGGGGAATTCCTGTCGAGGACCGCACAAGCTTAGGCGGAACCAACGTGAACCGTGAGGCGCTTGAGCAGGGCCAGATAGATGTTTACATGGAATACACCGGAACCGCATGGCTCTCCTTGATGAAAAAAACAGAAGTCATCAGGGATGCAAAACAGCTCTACGGCAAGGTTAAGGCTGAAGATGAAAAAAAGGGTCTGGTATGGCTGGCGCCTGCAAAGTTCAACAATACCTACGCCATTATTATGAAGGCATCAACAGCTGATCAGATGGGAATTACGTCTCTTTCCCAGTGGGCTGAATGGACCAAGAAGAATCCCGGCAAAATGAGCGTTTCCACCAATGCGGAATTTTATTCACGGGCGGACGGATTCAAAGGGATGATGGAGCACTACGGACTTGAGTTCGGCAAAGACATTCCGGATGCAAATGTTCTAAAAATGAAAACCCCCCTTGCCAAAAAAGCGGTCAGGGACGGACAGGCACTTTGCGGCATGGCATTTGCCA
>PIVQ01001027.1 GCA_003354055.1 Desulfobacteraceae bacterium
TTTGACTATGAAATTGCCGGATACCAGGAGACCAAACTTGCCAGACTGGATTTTCTCATCAATGCAGAGCGAGTGGATGCTTTGTCCATGCTTATTCACAGGGACAAAGCTGAGGCCAAGGCAAGAGCTGCCTGTAAAAAACTGAGGGAAGAAATCCCAAGACAGCAGTTCAAGATTCCCATCCAGGGAGCCATCGGCGGAAAGATTATTTCCAGAGAGACCATCTCAGCCTTTAGAAAGGACGTAACTGCTAAATGTTACGGCGGGGATATTTCCAGAAAACGAAAGCTGCTTGAAAAACAGAAGAAAGGTAAAAAGCGGATGAAAATGGTTGGATCCGTGGAAATTCCACAATCTGCATTTTTGTCAGTTCTTAAAACGGATTAAAGTGTAATAAACACCAGGTTTGAACATTTAACTCTCCGGAACAGTTAAACAACTGTTCCGGAGAGTTTTTTTGTTTTTGTATTGTGAAATTTTTTAATTTATGAGAGAAAGTTTTAATAAGGTCATCCTGTCGTTCTAACTCAGACTTCTTTTCAAGTAACCCATGCCTGCTTTTCAGATTAGCATCAAAATGTGCATGGACCATGAGTCATATTTCCGATCTATACAGGGCTTATGAATTCCAATCCATAAGCTGCTTTTTTAAGCAAGCAAAAGTCTATAGGAGGTTTTATGTCCAACTGGCTATATTTTGCAGACGGTACAGGTCATCATTCGTTGGCGGTTGCAAGGGCATTCCAGCAAAATAAAATTTTTGCATCCGATTACCTGAGTGTACAAGCCATTTTTGATTCTCGCATAGAGAGCTATAAAAAACTTATACGAGCTTTGGTACAAAAGCAATTGCGCAAGGAGGAAGAGATATCTGAAAAAATTTTTGAAGCAGCAGAGAAGCTGTGTTTCCTTTACGAACGCATTAATTGGATGGAAAAATACCGAGAAGCAGATATTAAAGCTATGAGTGGTAATTATGGGTATCTTTCCAATACAACTCATGGAAATGCTCTGGATCTGAATCATTACTCGACTATGACATCATTCGATAAAATTCAAATGACCTTCTGCCGGTTTTATCAGGGGATCGGTGACGTGAAGGGAGCTGATGATTATATAGTTTTAGATATTCCGGAAACGATAGATTTAAGATCGGAAGATGCATATATCTGGGGGGTCTATGAATTCGAACGATATCAACAGTTTTTGAACGGGGTTTTGGAATACCGTATGTTAACGACAAAGGGAACCGTGCATTTAGTCCTCGCATTAACCCAAATGAACCTTAAATCGCTATTGCCTATGCTTCTTAGAGCTGAAAATTATAAAGTTATACTCGCAAAAATGTATCCCCGTTATAGGCTTGACTATCCTACTGTGCCCTCTTATGCAAAAAGAATTAAAAGTAAAAGTAAAATTTCAGATGAAGAACTGATGGACATATTTATTATACAATGCCGCAGTATTAAGGGTCATGTGATAAAGTTGCGTAAAAAGCCTCATCCTTATCAGCAAAGACCCTTTTACAGTCGAGACAACAGGCATCCGGGCGCTCTATATCAACATATGCATACCAGCGGCACAATCACTCAATACGAATTCCCAACGGTTCGGCTTGTGTTAAAGCGGAAATGATCACTACCTTTGGAGTCACCATTAAACCAGGTCAGATTATTTCTCTGCTGAACTGTTTAAAGCTCGCATCCAGCCGGTCCAGCAATTTGCCCACCTCATTTTCCGTGGTCACCAGGGGCGGTGCAATCAGAACGATATTGGTATCCACACCGTTGATATGGCAGCCGCCGGGGTAGACGATTAATCCATTATCCAGACAGGCGGCCATTGCTTTTGCCGTGGCTTTTTTGCCTGCCTCAAAGGGCATCTTGGAGCCCTTGTCGGATACAATTTCCATGGCCCACATATAGCCTTTACCCCGTACATCTCCGATATGGGGGCTTTCCTGGGCAATGGCTTCAAGACCCCGGCCGAGAACCTGACCGTTATCATAAACATTGTCAATGATGTTGTGCCTTTTAATATAGGACAACACACTGGCCACTGCTCTGCAGCTTAAGGGATTTGCATTATAGGTATGGCCGTGAATAAATCCGCCGCTGCCCTGTTTGAGGGCCTCAATGATCTTTTCTTTGACAAAAATGCCGCCGGTGGGGATATATCCGGCTGCCATCCCTTT
>PIVQ01001907.1 GCA_003354055.1 Desulfobacteraceae bacterium
AACACAAACTTTCCTTCTAAGGAAACACAAACTTTCCTTCTAAGGAAACACAAACTTTCCGTCTAAGGAAAGTCAAACTTTCCTTCTAAGGAAAGTCAAACTTTCCTTCTAAGGAAAATCAAACTTTCCTTCTAAGGAAAATCAAACTTTCCTTCTAAGGAAAGTCAAACTTTCCTTCTAAGGAAACTCAACCTTTCCTTCTAAGGAAACGTACACTTTCCTTCTAAGGAAACGTACACAGTCCTTCTAAGGACGCGTACACAGTCCTTCTAAGGAAGCGTACACAGTCCTTCTAAGGAAGCGTACACAGTCCTTCTAAGGAAGCGTACACTTTCCTTCTAAGGAAACTCAAACTTTCCTTCTAAGGAAAGTCAAACTTTCCTTCTAAGGAAACACAAACTTTCCTTCTAAGGAAACACAAACTTTCCTTCTAAGGAAACACAAACTTTCCTTCTAAGGAAACACAAACTTTCCGTCTAAGGAAAGTCAAACTTTCCTTCTAAGGAAAGTCAAACTTTACTTCTAAGGAAAAT
>PIVQ01001908.1 GCA_003354055.1 Desulfobacteraceae bacterium
GATGACTCCTGAGATATTTTGTTTAAACCGTTCCGTCAAAAGGTCTGGTGTTTTCATGCCTCAACTTGTAGCGCCTGAAGATCGAAAGGTTAAGAAGAGGTTTTTGAAAGCGCACACGACGTGTGCTTATCCAAGCCGGCGCGGGCGGGAACTTATCCCGCGCGAACAAAGGTGTTCCCCTCAGAAGAAAATTTGGTTCCGGCTCCGCCGGGTTGGGAGTTTGCCATGTCAATGGCGATGGCCTTTATGTGCTTGGCTCTGCGTTTCAGGTGCTTTTGATATTCCTCTTAAGATTATTTTCTGAGCTGGATCGGCCAGAATTAGCTCGCGCAGATAGCGCATATGCGGCTCGCCCCAACGAGCCTTTCCTTTGTAGCGATACCCGTTCCTGAGCAGAAACGATAACAGTTGCTTTTTCGTTCGCGCCAGTGAGTTGACCGCATTCGTGCGCCTTCGGCACACATCACGGATCACCTCGTCTTCCACCGAAGGAATATGGATGCCTTCAAGTTCGCCGGCGCGGTAGAGCCGG
>PIVQ01001909.1 GCA_003354055.1 Desulfobacteraceae bacterium
GTTATTATATAACTCAATTTTATCTTTGCCCGATTTGGGGATCCCCAAAAACAGAACAGGAGGATCATTTGAAAGTTCTTACCACCGTAAAAAAAGTAGTTGATGTGGAGTTGACCATCAACGTGGAAGCAGGGGCCATTGTCGAAGACGGGCTCCAATACGTGATGAACGCCTGGGACGAAAATGCCGTGGAAGCCTGTGTCCAGTTAAAGGAAAAAAATAAGGCTGAGACGACCATGGTCAGTATAGGCAGTGGCGAAGACGTCACCAAGGCCCTTCGCAGGGGATTTGCCATGGGCATTGAAAACGGGATTCAAATTGATGACCCGGCACTTGCCGGCGCCGATTCCGCTGTTTTTTCCAAAGTACTGCAAACGGTTTATGAGCAGGGCGGTTATGATCTGGTCATAACAGGAAAACAGGCCCAGGACACGGATAACGGGCAGGCCGGGATCATGCTGGCCCAAAATCTCGGGCTTCCCTGTGTCAGCAATGTCATCTCCATAACGGTAACAGACGAACAGCACATTGC
>PIVQ01001028.1 GCA_003354055.1 Desulfobacteraceae bacterium
AACTGTATAACAACATGAAATATGCATCGCCACCAGTGCAAGAGAAATGGGCACAAAAAGAAGTAGGAAAGATAAAACGAGAATTTGAAAAAAATAAAGATCAGCTTATAAAGAGAGGGGAAGCTAAAGGAAAAAAGCAAGGGAGAATTGAAGGAGCCAAAACCAGGGAAATGCAGATAGCAAAACAGATGCTAAGAAAAGGCATAGATACTAAACTTATAAAGGAAATTACAGGTATTACACCCCAATGGATTGGCAGGCTTAAAGGTGAGATAGAAAAAGAAAAGAAAGAGCCATTCTAAGCCCTAAAAACTTGTAGATGGGTATATGTCACTACAAAAAAAAGTAACTGCGAATATGGTGCCTTAAAATGCGTTATATGGCATTTTATGTACTTGTTCCTTGTTCCTTGTTCTTCTCTGTTTGTACACCAATAGATTCTGTTCTTTTCTCTCCACTAGGAAGGCGAAAGAGAATAGCCTTACCGTAATGAAGAATAGTAGATGTTATTCCAAAAGTAGGCTTTTGAGTACAACGCGTCCGTTTACTTGCTCCTTGGGGATTACTATTAGAGTTGCTGTTATGGGATTCTTCTTGTGCTCGTAGTCTATTAAAGAATTCTTCTTCTGCCTTTCTCCTTTTGGCTTTTTCCTTTTTGAAAAATTCTTTTTCTTTGATTTCTTCTTCTTTTACTTTTTTAGCTCTATTCTGTATCCATATTTCATGTTCATGTTCATGTCCTGCTTCTTTAGTACCTAATTCCTCCTTATTTTTTTTTCTTAAAGTATCTAATTCCTCCTTATTTTTTTTTCTTTCAGCTTCTAATTCTTCCTTATTTCTCTTTCTTTCAGTTTCTAATTCTTCCTTAAAAATTCTTGTTGTATCATATTTATATCCTTTTTGTCCACTATAGGGATATTTTATGGCAACTTTTTGTTCTACACTTTGTTCTATACCTTGTATCTCTTTCCCTAATTTTTTATCTGTATCAAGCAATCCTTGCTCTTGTTCGCTTATTTCTTGTTTACCCATTCTTTTTATGTGTGCAATTCTTTGTACTTGTTTTCTTAATTTATTGCGTCCTTCCTTTTTATTGTAATAATCCGTTCCTTCTAGTAGTCTTTGGCGTAACTTCTCCTTTTTGATTTCTCTTTCTTGGTCGTAAGATGTATTTAGATTTTTTTCTACTGACATCTTGCAAATATCTTTATCGTGTATGCTTCCGATGCTAGTTGCACGAACTTGTGTATTGGTAAGAATAAGTAGAATAAACGATAATTTTTGTATGGGTGTAGTATGCATAGTGAAACAGGTTTTAAATATTTAATGTTTACGCTCCATTGTTGTTACCCTCATCTTTACTATCATCTTCATCGCTTGAAGAAGGGTACAATTCCCTGGCTTTTTGTTGTAGTTCTTCAATTGTTTCTCTATTATCAGGAACTTTTTTTTTGTTTGTAACTATAGCACCAGTACCAAGAGCTAGGCTATACGCGCCAAGAACGGCACCAACAGCGGTAGCTATACCTCCTGTAGCGCAAGTGATGGCAACTCCTAGAGCAGCAGTACCCACGGTACCTACTACTGCGGATGCTCCCCCCAGTTCGCCTGCTTCTTTTTCTTTTTTAGCTATAGCTTCTAAGTGATTTCTTCCTTGAAGATTAAGTTTGCCAACAACATACTTTTGACGTTGTTTACTTCTTTTTATATATCGGTCTCTCTTCTCGCATTTATGTTTCATCTTTAGAGCTTCTTCGTCACTTTGCATTCTTTGGATCTTGGCTTCCTTCTTTCCTAGTTGTATTTGAAACCCTTGTTCTATGTGGCTCTTTTGTTCCTGAAGCCTTTGTTCTGCGTGTCTCTTTTGTTCCTGAAGCCTTTGTTCTGCGTGTCTCTTTTGTTCCTGAATTCTTTGTTCTGTGTGGCTCTTTTGTTCCTGAATTCTTTGTTCTCGCTCTTGTAATACTCTTTCATTAGCTTCTTTCAGGTTTTGTACAAAAAATGCTAGGTTGGGATCTACGCCCATCTGCCGGTTGTTATTATTATTGGGGATTGTAGCTCTACAACTAGAAGGAGATGTTCCTACTATTAAGGTGATTAATAATAATTTTTTTATGGGGGATTTCATTTTACAAGGGTTTTTAAATATTTGACTGTATCAATATTAAGCATTTTCTTATAAAAAGAAAAAT
>PIVQ01001910.1 GCA_003354055.1 Desulfobacteraceae bacterium
AAGGTTGTTTGCCACCTCACCGAAGCTTATCGCAGGCTACTACGTCTTTCATCGCCTCCAGTTGCCAAGGCATCCACCGTATACGCTTAGTCACTTGACTATATAACCCAAAACGTTTTCGCATAGCGTTAGCTAAACAAAAAATTAAGAACTAAATAATAAGGACTGTACGATATTTTCTTTCCGGATCGCGCTTGATTACTTCTACTTGGATGTAAATTTCTTTGTCATTTAAGACAGATAGTTAAAGATTCGGCTAAGAATTTAACTAACAAAAAATTTACGGTTTTAAATCGCCTATGTACTTGTGATACATAAACAACTTAAGAGAAAATTTTATCCACATTTTTAAAGAACAGAAATAAAGCGAAGTAACTATGTCATTTCGCTTTATTCAGACAATTCGTGTGAGCACTTAACCGAGAACGGATGTTATCGTTTAAGGAGGTGATCCAGCCCCAGGTTCCCCTAGGGCTACCTTGTTACGACTTCACCCCAGTCATGAATCACTCCGTGGTAAACGCCCTCCCGA
>PIVQ01001911.1 GCA_003354055.1 Desulfobacteraceae bacterium
TAAATAATATCTTTAAACCACTGTTTCATTCTGTTTAATACGGAGTTAAATCCTTGTGCATCCGTCTTTCGGACATCCATTTTACAGCTCGCATTGGATCCGAAGATGACAAGGCCAACACCTGTGGCATACGCCGGGTTTTTAACTATATCTTTGAGCCCGCCGATACGATTGGGCTCTCCTATCCTGACCGGTACGCCGAACACGGATTCCGCAAGTTCACAAATCCCGTCCAGGACCACACTGCCGCCTGTGAGGACAAAACCTGCCGGAAAGGAATTTTCAAGTCCGTTGGCAAATATTTCCTGTTTGAGCAGGGAAAAAATTTCTTCTACTCGGGGTTCCAGAATTTCTGCCAGAATTCCCCTGGATAACCGTTTAGGATCTCTTCCACCCACTGCCGGCACTTCAATTGTTGCACCGGATCTTACATTTTCCGGTACGCAGGTGCCGTGTTCTATTTTGATCTTTTCCGCTTCAGGCAGGGGGGTCCGCAGCCCGATGGAAATATCATTGGTCAGGTTGTGACCG
>PIVQ01001912.1 GCA_003354055.1 Desulfobacteraceae bacterium
ATAAAAAAAACATTAAATCGATTTTTGGCCATTTTGCCCAGTAAAAGGGCCTAGTTAGAGAGTGGTCACAAAAAAAATTCGAAAAAACCGGTATAGGTCGATTTTCCGAATTCGGCGCCCTATTTTGAACGACGCCAATCGATTTTTCTGATACATCCGAGCAATTCCCCCCGCCTGTGCCACCCCTCCCCGGGGTGGCGCACCGACTTATAAAAAAAACATTAAATCGATTTTTGGCCATTTTGCCCAGTAAAAGGGCCTATTTAGAGAGTGGTCACAAAAAAAAATCGCAAAAACCGGTATAGGTCGATTTTTAGGGGCCGGCGGCATAAATTTTTCGACGCCGATCGATTTTTCTGATACATCCGAGCAATTCCCCCCGCCTGTGCCACCCCTCCCCTCGGTGGCGCACCGACTTATAAAAAAAACATTAAATCGATTTTTGGCCATTTTGCCCAGTAAAAGGGCCTAGTTAGAGAGTGGTCACAAAAAAAATTCGAAAAAACCGGTATAGGTCGATTTTCCGAATTC
>PIVQ01001029.1 GCA_003354055.1 Desulfobacteraceae bacterium
GAAGCCCGGAAAAAAGAAACTGCCGAGCGAGAAGCCAAAGAAAAAGCAGATCGTGAAGAACGGGAAGCCAAAGAGAGGGTCGAACGAGAAGAGCGCGATGCCAAGGAACAAATTGAGCGGGATCGGCTTGCCAAAATAGAGAAAGAACGTCAGGCCGAACAATACCGACAAAATCAAGAATTCAAGAAAATGCAAGATGAGCTTGAAGCCTTGAAAAAGAAAGAGGCAGAAAAAGAATTGGTAGCTGGGGAAAATGGGACCGGTGGCTATACTTCGGGGGGAGTTGGTGCCGGTCCTACAGAAGAAAAGAAGCCAGAACCGAAAAAAGAGCCTATTAAAGAACAGGTGATAAGGACGACCAGTCCGGTAGTTGTTGCAGCTCGATCTTTGTTCCAACAATTCCCTCAAATTAGTGCGAAAGACTGTAAAGCTATTGCGCAAGCGATTTTTGACGGTAAAATAGCAAACCTTACATCTAAATAAGTTGTTGGTTTATTGGCATTTTCCCTCAACTTATGGCCTCCCTCCTATCCCGAGGGAGGCCGCCGTACCCATAATATAGGTGTAAAAATGCATTCAGAAAAATTGAAATTCATTCAAGACGCAACTAAAACAAATATAGATGATTGCATCCTGTGGCCTTGGGCTAAGGTACAGGGATACGCAAAAATGAAAGTACAGGGAAAAGTCATATCTGTTAGTAGGCGTGTTTGCATTGAAGCGCATGGAGAACCACCAGAGGGCAAAAACGAAGCCGCACATTCCTGCGTAAACAAACACTGTATAAACAGGAATCATCTGTCATGGAAAAGCAGGGTTGAGAATGAGAAGGATAAAATAAGAGATGGAACCACTAATAGAGGTGAGAGATCTCATTTAGCTAAACTTACCAATAGAGATGTTAGGATTATTAGATACAGATTACGTAAGGGCGAATACGAAGCAAATATAGCACTGGATTATGGAGTTGCTGAGTTAACAATATTAGACATAAAGCAACGCAAAACATGGAAATATATTTAAATAAAGACTGGAAAAAAAATGCCAAAATATCCTATCGATATCAAATATTACCGAGGCAATGCGACTTTTAGCCTCGCTTGCTATTACATGGACGAAGATGTACCAGCCCTCAGAATTTACCAAATGGACGGTCAGAACCTCTGCGTTGCATCGCTGTATCTTGAAGAATACGATTATCAACCGAACGAGATAGCCATTAGAGATTATGGCGGAAATGAAGGAATCAAAGATAACCTTGTCAGTCTCGGTCTAATCTCTCCGCAGAAAGCTATTCTTCCGACTGGCTTCACGCACTCAACAATCCATGACATGCAGGGCGATCTTCTGGCAGAGTGGGAGAAATTCAAACTTGAACGCGCTGAACTGCTAGCCAAACCGAGGAAAATAAAATGACTGAGCTAAACGAAATTCGCTGTCCTGAGTGCAATAAACGACACGTTGATGTAGGTCGATGGGCAGTCCTGCGACATAAAGATCATTTGTGCTTGTATTGTGGTCATAATTTTGAGGCTGAAGGTTTCGGCGAACAGGGATCCACTCTGGAAAAAACCTATGCAGCCGGGTTCGAGAAATGTTTTGAACTGTTCGAAATGCGCTGGAAGCCGATCAAAGACGCGCCTACAGGGGAAGTCAGGCCATTGAATAGGGGAAAAGGCAAGGAAGTTGATTTCTTCTACCCTGACCGCGTTATGACGCTGCATTCAAGCGGGAAAGTCATTCCGTCCTATCTCAATCAAAATGGCGATCAGTGGCTCAATTACACCAAGGAAAACCCGCCAATCGGCTGGATGCCATACCCCAAAGCCTCACAATGGGAAATCGAGGATTTGATGGAGGAGGAGGAAGGATAGGCGATGAAACTCACTGAAGAAGTAGCGAAAGAAAAGTGGTGTCCAGAGGCTCGAATAGGGCGCTGGAACGGTCAAGACAAATGGGGTTTTTCCTCAAACCATAAAGCAAAATGCCAAGGCTCAGAATGCATGATGTGGCGGTGGGCTGATAATAGCGGATCCACGCAACAAAAAGGTTATTGCGGGAAAGCGGGGAAGCCAGAATGACCGATGAAATAACGGAAAGTTCGTACCAGATAAAAACGTTGCGGGAAGAGAACGAGAGGCTGCGTGGACTTCTTTTTGAGCGTTCCAGAACATTGGCCTACGAA
>PIVQ01000271.1 GCA_003354055.1 Desulfobacteraceae bacterium
GTGGCAAGACCTGCAACGATAATGGCTGTGTTGTAAGGAACGCCGAAGAGCAACTCAAATGCACGGCCAAGACCGATCATCTGACCCAGAGCATACATGACCATGATCAGGATCATCCAGCAGACAATTACGACGGTGGCGGGTTTTCCGTACCGTTGTCGGATAAAGGTGGCCGGCGTAAAGGCCTTCATTCTCCGCAGGCTGGTCCCGTAGAGCAGGGTCAGCAGAGGAATGGAGATGGCCCACTGAATCCATAGATAAACAAAGGGAACCTGAAGTTTGAGAATCAGGGCGATAACCCCTAAAAACGTGGCCAGAGAGGCCCAGGTGGCTGCCATACCAAGACCGTTAGTTACAGGGCCGATGGAAAACCCGGCAGCATAGAAATCCTCATCAGAGGTGGTTTTCTTGGATGCCGAGTATCCTACAGCGTAAAAAATTCCAAACAGGACGGCCACGATGCCGAGGCCGACCCAAACGTTACTTAAAGCATATTCTGCTGGCATAGCGCCTCCTTATTCTTTGATATTTTCAGTATCGGTTTCAGTTTCAGGGGGAAGGGAATTGACATACTCTTCCATTTCATCATCAAATTTGTTGCACATGATGGTCATGACAAAACAGATAGCGGCAATACCGAACCATCCTAAAAGAATGGGTACAATGTACTGGACGGGAAATCCCCATAGTGTTCCCTGCTGAAGCGAGGGAAATAAAACAAAGATGGATGCCGAGTGACCCACGAGGAGGAGAAGGACTGAGAATACAACCGTCAGAGTGATCTCCTTTTTGTAGAGCTTTTCTTTCATGGTAACAACTCCCTTAGATTATGGTTAATGGATGCGGTTACCCCAAGACAACAAATAGAACAACCGCAATCCTTTGTCAGACCAGTAACAACGGACAGTTTTTATCTGCCCCACCCGGCATCTCTTAAGTTAAATACGTCTAATTTTGACGCGGATGATTTTGAGTGTATAAAAAGGTGTAGTAAAGCAGAACGATTTCGACAATCGGCTCAAACCGGATTTTAAATGTAGGGTTGTTTGTGGGAAAGCATAGGGGGGGACCCTATGGGGGTGTAGGTTGGCGAACCTACAAAAGGGAAATTGTCGGGTCTAAGTGCTTACCTGGCCGGTCTTTTCAAAGTGGACCGCACAGCGGACAAGTTCATTGGCATGCTTGAGATTGAGTTTTTCTTTGATCCGTTCTCTGTAGGTTCCAATGGTTTTAATACTTAAAAAGAGGCGCTCGGCAATTTCTCTGGAGGAAAATCCCCGGCCGATGAGTTTGAATACCTGGAGCTCCCGGTCTGTGAGTCGGTCCACCGGGCTCTTGTCACGGGCTTTTGGGGTGTCGGACATGGACAGGAGAATATGTTCTTTTACCTTTTCGTTGAGATAAATTTTGCCCTCTAGAACATGGTGGATGGCAGTGACCACCGATTCCATGGCCTCCTGCTTCATGATATAACCGCGGCTACCGGCAGACAGGGCTCGCTGGGCATACAGGTATTCGTCATGCATGGACAGGACCAGTACAGGAATATTCTTGTGGTGCTGCCTCACGTATTTGACAAGGTCGATACCGTCTGATGATTTAAGGGAAATGTCGGCAATAATGAGGTCCGGATCCATCTCTTCAATTTCAAGAATGGCCTGATCCACATCCTTAGCCTTTCCAAAGGCCTCAAGATCATCTTCCTGATTAATGAGTTCGGCAAGGCCCAGCCTGAATATGGGGTGGTCCTCAACCAGCAGTATTTTCTTTTTATCGGGCATATCGTTTCATTGTTGAATAATTTTTAATCACCCTACCACCTTTATCTGAAGAATTCCAGATCTTTTCAGACCTCGGAATCGGTAAGAGCCCCTTCAGGCATAGTCACTTTCACCCGGGTTCCCTTTTCTTTATCCGACGAGATCACAAGAGAGGCGCCTATGATCTTTGCCCGGTAATTCATGATTCTAAGTCCCATGCCTTTGGCTCCCGGTGCCGGATCAATACCCGACCCATTGTCCCGGATACAGAAGCTGAACTGACCTTCTTTGAGTGCCATTGAAATGAGAATGACATCTGCATTCCCATGTCGGATGGCATTCCGCACGGCCTCGCCTGCAATCTGGTAAAGGTTTAGAGTGACCATGTGATTGTCCTTCACCAGTCCTTTTTCCCCTTCAAGCCGGCAGTCCACCTGATGGATCATCCGGGTATTGGTTACCAGGTCATCAAGGGCAGCCTCAAGGCCGTTATTAAAGTATACAGGGCAAAGGCCCCGAGCCAAGCGCCGGGTCTTTGAAATGGCTTCCTTGATTAATTCGGAAATACGGTCACTCGATCGTTCCACATCGGGTAACCGGTCTCCTGCCTTGCGTTTTAACACCTTGACCAGCCCCTCAATACCGATGAGATGGGGGCAGAGATCATCGTGAAGATCATTGCCGATGGCTTGGCGTTCCCGCTCCCCGGTCTCTATGATGGCCTTTTCCAGTCGTTTAACCTCAGATACATCCCGATGGATAATTACAGATCCCAGGGGATTGCCGTTTTTATCCCTGTATACCGATCCCCGGGTGGTTACATCCACCAGGCGACCGTCTTTGGCTTTCCGCTTTGTCTCAAGTCTGGGAATGATTTCTCCATTGAGAATGGAATCAATCCCTTCCATGGTCTCTTTCCAGTGGGCTTTGGGTACAAAATGATCCATCTTATTGCCCATGCTGTCTTCCAGAGTATATCCGAATACTTTAGTAAAGGCCGGGTTCATATAGGTCACCACCCCGCTCATGTCATAGACGACTATCGGATCCGGTACAGATTCCATGACCGACCGGTACTTTTCCTCACTCTCGGTCAGGGCGGCCTGGGCCTGGCGGCGTTCATTGATTTCCGTGAGCAACTCCCTGTCATAGGTGGCCAGCCGGTCCATAAAGGAGTTATAGTAAAAGGCCAGTTGTCCGACCTCGTCACTGGACTCCATTTCCACGGCCCGGTTTGAAAACCCCCCGGCAATGTCCTGTTTGAAGCGGGTCATGAGGGAATGCAAAGGCTTTGTAATGGTATCACTCAAAAATACGGTGATGGGAATAAAAATTACAAGGGCAGCCATTCCTACCAGAATGATAATCTGTTTGATGGTGTACAGGGGGGACCGGATCTCATCAAGATAGGATGAGGAGGCTACGATCCATTCGTATTCGGGAATATAGTTGAAGAAGACCAGTTTTTCCCTGTACCGGGTTTCCCCGGGATTTTTCCAGGAATACTCCAGCTTGCCGTTCTTTTTTTCCAGCATTTCTTTGAAAAACTGCCCGGAAAACCGTTCGTCGTTGAACACATTCACTCCGGTGAGTTCCGGATGAATAATCACATTGCCCTTGGTATCCATGACATAGGAGTATCCGGTTTTGCCGAATTTCAGGTTTAATATACCCTCCTTAAAATCATCAATATGAACCAGCTTTAAAAACTCTTTTCTGTAGGAAGAGACGGTGATCATCCAGTTCCAGGGTTTAAAGTAGTTGAGGTACAAAGCCTTTAGCCTGGGGTGTTCATCACCCGGGTTCTGCCATTCATATTCGATATACCCGTTTTTTTTGGCAATCATCTCCTGGACAAAGCCCTGGTCTGAGATATCAAGGCCCTCCAGGGATTTTTTCGGATGTTTGACAATACTGCCCTGTCCGTCCAGGATGCAGATATAACCGCTGATACCAATGCTCTGGCTTAAGATTATGTCAGCCGCCCTGTCCATGGCTTCCCGGCTGGAAATCCTACCCTGCTCGGACAGATCGTAAAGCCGCTGGATAATTTCATAGTTCTTTTCCGCCACCCCCCTTAACCGGTTCTTTATGGATACGGACACTGCGGTTTTAATATTATTGTGGATGGCGGATGTGGAATTTTTCAACTCACTTTCAATATTGGCCTCCACACTCTGTTTTACAATGGAGTAGATGATCAGGCTGGACAGGCTCATGATCACGACAAAACAGGAAGAATAAATAAAGAGCAGTTTGTACCGGATGGGAAAATTCTTGATCAAATCAAAGGGATTCATGCCATCTCCGTATCGATCGTAGTAATTTAAAGGGACCTCTAAAAAATAGAGGAGGCCTGGGATTGTGTAACTGCATCGGCCTTGTTCGTCTCATTCTCCAAAGGACAGTTTCAAAAAGAGGTGGGTTTGTCAATGGTTATCGGGTTCAGGGAAATTGACTCAAACATCCATATCTGATATTCGACATCTATAGGCACTCCACAACAAATTCTAACAGGCGAAACAAAAATGCCCAATAATTTCAAGGTTGAATATCTGGACGATATCACAGAAGAGGAATTTGGAAGCGGCTGTGAGCTGGGCGCCACGGATTTTCTGATCTTTGGCCTGTTAACCTTCTGGATTTACAATGTGTATCGTTTTGTAAGGCTGTTATCAGAGCATATGAACTTGCGGCTTACCTATTTTCAAAGGTTCATGGATCTGGAATCCCAGCCCACGTCCGTCAAAAAAGCATATGATGATCTTCAATCCAAAGGTTTTTGCCTCTCCCTCCTTTTGCCCCGTGTTTTCATGGCAATGTATGCGATTTCCATGGCGCTGGTCCTTTCGATTATTGCAGGGATGCAGCTTACCGCAGGCGGTCGTCTCAGTTTAGAAACCTTTGATGCGGTGTTTCCTTCGGTAATGGGGGTGGCTGCGTTTTTGTTCTGTCTTTCAAGCCTTTTGTTTCTGATGTGGGTGTTACGTACCATGAAGGATCATGAATACCATGAACTGCTCATGTACAACCTTACGAACAGGCCGGAACAATTCAGGATGATTCGCCCCTCAATGAAATTTACCAAAAGATGGAACAAAAACCAGAACTGGGTGGCGTTTTTTATGATTTTAAGCATTCCCATGACCATCTCTCCCTTTATTGCCACCAAACAGATCCAGGCGGTTATCTACAGCGGCGGCGACCACACGGGCCTGATCCTGATATGGTCTATTGTTCTGCTGGTTATTGCCACGGTGTTTCATTTCTGGGGAACAAGACTGCTGGTGGACATGTACAACAGCCATATGAGGATTGAAACTGTTAATCGCCAATCCCGGGAAAAGACAACGCCCTGGGGGGAAACGGCTTCTGCATCGGTTCTCCGGAATACGTCATCTCCTTCAGATCCTCAGGGAGAGCTTGTTCCGGAGAGGTCTCTTTCAGCCATTCTACTCACGGATATGGTGGGGTTCAGCAAGAAAATGGATGCCCGGGAAGAGGACACCTATTCAAAACTTCTGGTTCATAATCAAATCATACGAAAGCATATCCAGGCCCATAACGGTGCCGAGATTAAGACAATCGGGGATGCATTCCTGGTCCGTTATAAAAGTGCCGTGGATGCGGTTCGGTCCGCTATGGGCATGCAGGATGAACTGGCCGCTCACAACCGGGATAAGCCCGAAGATGATCAGCTCTGGGTCCGCATCGGCATCCATATCGGAGATGTGCTGCTGATGGACGGAGATGTGTTCGGCAACGGCGTGAATATTGCCTCCCGGATTGAGCCCCTGGCTGAACCCGGCGGGATCTGCATTTCAGCTGACATGTACAACCTTATCAAAAAATCCATCGATATCCAGGTCCTCAGTATGGGCAGGAAGGAGTTAAAGAATATCCGTGAGGCCCTTGAGATATTTAAAGTTGTTGGAAAATCCGTGAATCCGTGATTGGAACCGGTCTTTGGTACGAACGAAAAAAGCCGGAAGGGCAAAAAGAACTTTCGCTTTTCCGGCTTTTGAAATGTGTCTTTTAGTTTCTTTTTTCCCGGCAGAGACCGGTAAGCCCCAGCAGTCCCATGCCCAGCAGGAGCATTGTTGTGGGTTCAGGTACCGGTTTTTTGGCAGAGATGGTAAGGCCATCGTTTTTTTTCAGATCAAAGGCAATGGGAGAAATGGTGCCGTTGTCCTCTGTCAGAAAATACCAGTTGCTGTGGTTGGCAATATCATCAAGCACCCAGGTAATTTCCCATTCAGAGTCTTCCAGGCCGTTGATGACCCCGCCGTCGGTATATTTGGCAACCCAATGCCAGGTGGGGGTCGTGTCCTGACTGCCGCCGATATCACCGTTATCATCCTGAAGGCCCCAGCTCCAGCCTGCGGGCAGGCCGCCCAGAGTAAAGTCGGCATCTCCGCCGTTCCCTGAATTGCCATGGTCTCCAAAAACAACAGCCAGGCTCAGTGCATTGGTATCTGTTTCCTCGTACAGCCAGAAATAGGCTGAGTCATCAGCGGTATACCCGTGCAGGGGATTGGCAGCCCAACTGGAATAGTGATAATATTCATTGGCGCTTTGTGTGCCTGACAGAGGATCAAGGGCATAGTCCTTCCCATCAGCGGAAAAACTATAAATGTTTGAGGCGTTGGACGGACCTGCAATTCCCAGTACGAGGCATATACAGAGTAAGAATAGATTTTTTTTAACCACGTTGGTATCCTTTTGCTCAATTTATTCAATGGCGAACTGCCGGTCAAGCTTGTATTTTTATCATGGTTTTTCCCAAATTATAAGCTAAGAATGCCATTTATCAAAAATTGTTTTCTCCAAACGAGTTGTTTTATAAATTATATACAAACATGTTGACAATCATTAAAGGGATAATGTAATATTCGCATATTAGCAAATACTAATATGGAGTGGCGTGGTGAGTGAAATAGAAAAATTATCAGAGATATTCAAAGCTTTGTCAGACCCTACTCGGCTGAAGCTGGTCAAGTTGCTGAGCGAAAATTCATCTGATATCACGCTGACTGATTGTATGCCTGAGACCTGTACCGGCAAAGGCGGACCGCTCTGTGTCAATGCCATGGTGAATAAGCTGGAGGTTACACAATCAGCTGTTTCTCAGCATCTACGGGTTTTGAAACAGGCCGGCATTGTCACGGGTAAGCGCAAAGGCTCTTTTGTCCACTACTCCATTAACAAGGAGAACTTGGATCAGTTTAAAGATCTGCTTCGCAGTGAAATCGGCGGGCTTTTTTCTATCGAATAAGTAGCGCTGCTTTTTTTTGCCTATTCGTATTAGTTATTGCTAATATAATTATGTTCTAATATTGAAAGGAGGTGAATTTTATGTGTTGCAAATCAAGTGCTCAGGCCGGCGACAAAGGTCAGTGCTGCTGTGGCAGTTCAACGGGTATCGGGCCTTTATTCTGGAGCGAGAAAAAACGCAGACGGATGGTGACAGACTCGATTGACTGTCTTCAGTCCCAGGTAAAAGACTTGAAAGAGTATCTTCGGGAACTCGACGGGAAACAATAACCTAACCCGGATATTTCATAACCTAAAGGTCAGAAACCGAGTCAAATTTGCTTTAGATGCAAGTTACAGGACGTGCAGCTGTAATCGTTTACCGCAAGCGACCTGTAGCGAAGCCGATGAAGTAAATTCGGCTCGCCTGGAAGGTGGAAGGTGGAAATTGAAATTTTCCGGTGACACTTTGTATTTATTACAAAAGCTAAAAATTTGATATAAACGTCTGATAATAAGAACAATAATTTGGAAAAATTTCAATTTTCATGAAATGTCCGGGCTAAAGACGAGGGGGAATAATGTACCATAGAGATAGCAACGCAAAGAGATCAGAAGAAAAATCAGCAGCGGATCAGCAACTTTTGGCAAATATTGAAGAAATGAAGGGTGATGTCCCTCCCCCACTGGAAATCATGGCGATGCGCCCCGGAACCGTATCTACATTTATGGCGCACCGGAATCAGGTAATGGAAAACGGGCCACTCACAGAAAGGGAACGATCCCTGATCGGTATTGGTATTGCCGTGGCAATGAAATCATCCAAGTGTGTGTCGAATCAGGCGAATAATGCAAGACAGGCTGAGGTCAGCGAAGATGAAATCGTACAGGCCATGCTCATGGCAAGCGTAATGCTCGGCGCATCTCCGCTTCATGTCGCATATAGTGGGGTCAGCGGGGTCCGGAAAGAAGGGTAACGTTAGATTTGGGGCGGGCTGACTCTTTCGGGTTAGCCCACCTCAACATTAGGACGGGCCTGCGATAATTCTACACAGGTTTGATTTTGGGTCTTATTGCTTTGCCATCTAAAGATAACCCGCCAACTTCCAGGTGAATGGCATTTTGATTACACGCCTTACTGCAGGCTAAACAGGAGATGCATTCCATGTCATTCGGAGATTCATTGAAACGAACCCCCATGGGGCAAACATCATGGCAGGCCTTACAATGGGTACATCTGCTATGATCAAGGTTCAGCTTTACCAGTTTAACTTTGCTGAATAGTGCATAAAAGGCACCAAGGGGGCATGCCGTCCTGCAAAAGGGTCTGCTCGAAAGAATCGCCCAAGCCATAAAGAAAACGAGAATGAAGAATTTCAGGGAAAAAATCCACCCCAGGTTCATACGCAAGGCCGGTTGCAGCATGATCATGGGAAGCCCTGCTTCCAATGTGCCTGCAGGACAAAAGTATTTGCAGAACCAAGGCTCCCCCGTACCGAATTCATCAATTGCAAACAGCGGCAGCAGGAGAACCATGAAAATTAAAAGCCCGTATTTTAAATATCGTAATAAGGGCCAGATGCCGAACTTTGGCGACGGAATTTTATGGAGCAGTTCCTGAAAAAGTCCGAAGGGACAGGCCCATCCGCAGACCATTCTGCCGAAAAATCCGCCTATGACACCGATACTCCCGATCACGTAAAACCCAATAAAAAACTGTCCTGTTTCAATGGTCATGCGAATTCCTGCAAAAAGCTGCTGCAACGAACCTATCGGGCAATAGGTCGTTGCAGCAGGGCATGAGTAGCAATTTAGACCGGGTGAACAGATTACTTTCAGGGGGCCTTTGTATATGGCACGAGTGTTTGGGAAATTCCAATATCCATTGGTAATAAAGAAAAACAGAACCTGGATCCATTTGCGTAACACATTCATAA
>PIVQ01000272.1 GCA_003354055.1 Desulfobacteraceae bacterium
TAATTTTTCCCTATTTAAGGCGCAGACTTCTTGCTGTCTGAGGTTTGATGGATATTTTTTACAAATTTCCGGCCGCACTTCATACACATCACAAGAATAACTGCCATTATTCTCATTTAAGAAAAAACAATCCCCATTTTCTTTAAACTGTAAAAGATATCCTTCAAATGTTATACCTTTTGAGTTTGTGGGTATACCAAAATGCAATCCTGTAAATAGTTCTAATGAATTGATTTCATGTGTAGATATTGTTATTATAGGATAATTTTTACAACATTCAGCGCATTTTTTGCACATTTTCATAGATATAAAATTCTCTATTTGGCTTTTAGTGTTTTTTATCCACATCAATCTCTGCGAAAACGATGAGTGCCTTTCGTAGAAACAGAAAGACCCCGAACGATATTCTGTTCAGGGCCTTTATTTCTCAAGTCATACGACGACTTTACTTTGAAGCAAATAAAACGGTTTACTAGACCACGGTTACATTTGCTGCAGCAGGGCCTTTTTGGCCGTCTTCAATGTCGAATGTAACACTATCCCCTTCATTAAGGGATTTAAAACCGGTTGAATTAATGGCTGAGTGATGTACAAACACATCTTTTCCACCGTCTTGCTGTTCGATAAATCCAAAACCTTTTGAGTCGTTAAACCATTTTACGATACCGTTCGCCATGTTGGCAATCTCCTAAAAAAAAATAAAAAAATACAGTTTCTAACTTTGGGGGTAAAACCGATTTTATTGTCGGGAATATACACCTTGGGAGGGAAACATATGCACTAATACAACATAGCGCAATCCATAAATAATAGAAGACTGTTGATTAGAAGTCAAGCATTAAATATTATTTTTAATAATCAGATTGTCATCAAACGAGGATATTAATGCTGCTATGAATACAAGTGTGGGCTTTCAAAATCAGATTTATGCTGATATTTGAAATATATTTAAAAAAAATAGTAACGACAAGGATTGCAAAATACAATTCTTAAGTAGGTGAAAATGGCACGCATTGAAATTGAAATGATAAACAATTTTGTCTTTGAGACAGAACTTGAAGTAAGAATGACAGAAATCAATTTAGCAAACCATGTCGGGCTTTCAATCGGTAAGCGGGGGCGGAAAAGGCCTGATAATTGCTGACCTTGCTGTTTCTTATAAGGCGCAGGCTTTTTACAAAGACAGGCTGAAGTTTGAAATTGGGGCTGGGGACTTTAACAAATACGGGTGTGATATTTTTTACAGAATAACTAAAAAGGGAACAGACGAGTTGGTTGTTTATGCAAAAACGGGTGTTGTTTTCTTTGATTATTTGAAAAATCAGGTTGCTGATATTCCTGAGGCATTTGTGTCAAAATTTGATCGATAAGGATTGAGAGTAGGGAGGGGATGATGCTTGGTTTTTATTATAAAGTTTTGACAGATGCTGTCATATGGAATCCTGATTTTTTCAAATTAATCGATAGAATCAGTTAATTCTTTAATTCTATCGGAGATATCCCGAACAGTTGTTTTTTTATTATCTATCCACCATTTGGCATCTGTTTTTTCCTGCCACTCCTGTAAAAACAAATTAAATGCATTATCTGATAATTCTTTTTCTTCATCATCATTAAATATAAGACTTTCTTTCAAAAAGTTGACTTTGTTGATCAGCTCAGCCCTGATTTTTTCTGCCCAGGAAACTCTTTTTGGGGTCCCAACGAGTGTAGGGAAGCCTATTTTGGCATGAGATTTTGCTAATTTAGATGTCTGTTTTTCGAAATACTCAGTTTTGCATGTTTCACAATACCAATCTTTATTGGCCACAAGCCATAAATTTTTCTCATGGTTTTCAAATAGCTGAGTTGGAAATTTATTATAGCAAGTCTTACACCTAACTTCATAATCGTATATTTCTTTTGTCATTATACCCTCAATTTTTTGTATTTATTTTTAAAGGGGTGGCATCCCTAAAACAAAACGAGTTACGCTTAACAGCGTTAGGAATCGTTACAAAATAACTTGATCTGAATTGTTTCCAAAACCCCTTAAAAGACTGGGTATTTTGAAAGCAAAAGATCAAATAATTCTGGAGCCGATCCTTACTTATCGATTCTATGTATAGTCGACTCGTTCTTTCAATTCTTTACCGCATTTAAAAAACGGTAATTTTTTTGGAGCCACTTGAACTTTTTTACCAGTTTTAGGATTTCGACCGGTGTACCCTTCGTATTCTTTTATAGAAAAGGAACAGAGTCCCCTGATTTCGACTCTATCACCCTTGCTAAAGGCATCTGCCATTTCAGAAAAGAAAATATTTACAATGTCACCAGCTTCTTGTTTGTTCAGATTACATCTTTCTTTAAGATTTTGGATAAGTTCAAGCTTGTTCAAAAATTGTGTCTCCTTCATTATGGTCTTTTTTGATGGCCGAATGTATTGTCAATTCAAAAGGTTGTCAAGGAATTGATTCGAGTATTTTAAATATGGCATAAAGAAAAGATCACTGTTTGATATTGTTAAAATTTAACCACGTACGGAACCGCCGCCACCGAAAAGGAATCAGATTGACTTTGAAAAATTCTTTAAAAACAATAGAATACATTAAAAATATAACTTTAGTTGCCGTTGGCTCCATTAAGTTTTCAAGTTTAAATATGCAGGATTTTGGAATGAAATTTGGCTGCAAAAACTCACACAAATATAAACGAAAAAAATGCCGGAACCATGCCGTCAAATCTGATAGGTCAGTAGCAATACAGATTCATAAGAAAAGTCTTTTATTCAGCGAATAAATCCTGAGCCTTATAGGAACTTCTCACATGGGGACCGGATGCCACCCGTTTGAACCCTATTTCTCTGGCACGGATTTCAAGATCTTTGAATTGCTCGGGTGTATAATAGGTGAACACGGGCAGATGATCTCTTGTGGGCTGCAGGTATTGGCCAATGGTCAGGATATCGCAGCCATGTTCAAACAGGTCTGCCATGGCCTTTTCAAGCTCTTCAACGGTTTCTCCCAATCCCACCATGATACCGGATTTGGTCAGCATGTCGGGATTCAGGCGTTTGACATTGGAGATCAGATCCAGGGATCTTTGGTAAACCGCTTTGGGTCGGACCCTGGCGTATTGTGAAGCCACGGTTTCTAAATTGTGATTGAGGACGTCAGGTTCTGCATCCATCACAATTTTCAGAGCATCGATGTCCCCCTGGAGATCCGGGATGAGAACTTCTACTCTGGGCTGGGAGTTTTCGTCAGAGGGCAGGGTGGCTTTAATGGCACGTATGGTTTTTGCAAATTGCTCTGCACCGCCGTCCGGCAGATCATCCCTTGTGACCGAGGTGACAACCACGTAGCGAAGGCCAAGGGTTTTGGAGGCGTCTGCAACCCGCTGGGGTTCTTTGGGATCTACAGGCGTGGGGGCTTCGGCCGTGACATTGCAAAACCTGCAGTGCCGGGTGCACTGAGACCCCAATATCATAAAGGTGGAGGTGTCCTTGGAAAAGCACTCGAACATGTTGGGGCAGTTGGCTTCCTGACAGACGGTATGAAGTTTGGATTCCGACAGCAGACGGGTCACCCGCTGATAATCTCCGCCCACTGGCAGTTTCTTTTTAAGCCAGGCTGGTTTACCTTTGGGCCTGGTATTGCTTTTACAATTGGCATTACATTGCATGGTCGGAATCCTTATTTTACATCACATTGGAAAATTTCGGAAAAGTATTGGACAAAACACTCGGCTACTTTATCCATGATTTTCCTGTCGGTTTCATCGGGCTCTCTGTCCAGAGACTGCTGACCAGATTTGTTTTCAAGGGCAATCGAGGTCATCCCCTGGTTGGTAAGGCCGCAGGGATTGATCCAGGTAAAAGGGGCAAGATCCGGGTTGACGTTCAGGGCAAGGCCGTGGATGGATACCCCTTTTTTAATGGAAATGCCAACGCTTCCGATTTTTTTGTCCTTTACCCAGAGGCCGTGGTTTCTGTCGTCCCGGTTGGCAGGCACATCAAAGGCCTCACAGGTGCGCTTCATGATCTCTTCTAAGCCTTCGACAAATTCGGGAACGCTGAGCTTGTTTTTTTCAAGGTTGATCACAGGATAAAGCACTGCCTGGCCCGGACCGTGATAGGTGATGTTTCCGCCCCGGTCTGTCTGGACAATGTTGATACCTTTGTCATCCAGAAAGGATTCAGACACCACCAGGTTTTCCCTGCCGCCTCTACGTCCTAAGGTGTATACCGGCGGATGCTGGACAAAGAGCAGGCGGTCGGGCTGATCCGGATCTTTTATCTTGGCTGTGAGCGTTTCCTGCTGGAGGGCCAGCGCCCGTGTGTATTCGAGAATACCTAAATTGGTGAATTCACACGAGCGCTGGTTGGACAATGCCATTTGGGAATCTATCCTCTCAGGCATGGCTTTCTGGCTGCGGCTACTTCGTCAAGCCGGGTAACCTTGGTACGCAGCGGTGCCTTCTGCAACTTCTCAGGCGTCTCCGCAGCTTCCTTGGCGATGGCTTTTACCGCATCGATGAACTGGTCAATATCTTCCTTGGACTCGGTCTCAGTGGGTTCAACCATGAAGGCTGCATCAACCACAAGCGGAAAGTACACTGTTGGCGGATGGAAGCCGAAATCCAGAAGGCGTTTGGCCATATCCATGGTGGTGATATGGTGTTCCTTCTGGTGTTTGTCGTTGAACACGCACTCATGCATGCAGGGACGGTCATAGGGAAGGTTAAGCGTGTCTTTGAGGCTCTCTTTAATATAATTTGCATTGAGAACCGCGTATTTTGAGACATTGGTCAACCCTTCTCCGCCCATGCTGAGGATATAGGCATAGGCTTTGATCATGACGCCGAAATGGCCGTAAAAGGTGTGCATGCGGCCGATGGTATCAGGACAGTCAGTGACAAACTTATAGGTGTCCAGATCCCGTTCTATCCGGGGGATAGGCAGGAAAGGAGCCAGTTTGTCTACAACCGCAACGGGACCTGAACCCGGACCACCACCGCCGTGGGGGGTGGAAAAGGTCTTGTGCAGGTTGAGATGAAGCACGTCGATACCAAGATCACCGGGTTTGACAATGCCCATGATGGCGTTCATGTTGGCGCCGTCACCGTAGACCAGGCCGCCTTTGGCATGAACGATATCGCAGACCTCTTTGATGTTTTCTTCAAAGAGTCCCAGAGTGTTGGGGTTGGTAATCATGATACCGGCAGTATCTTCATCCATTACCGCTGCAACGGCTTCGGGGTCAAGAATGCCTTTGGGTCCGGATTTAATGCTGATGGACTCGTATCCGCAGAGGCTAGCCGATGCCGGGTTGGTGCCATGGGCAGTATCCGGAATCAGGATTTTCGACCGTTGTTTTCCCTGTTTTGCATGATAGGCATGGATCATGAGTATCCCTGCAAGTTCCCCGTGCGCACCGGCAGCCGGCTGCAAGGTTACTGCGGGAAATCCTGTGATTTCACCGAGCAGATGCTCCAGTTCGTACATCAGACGAAGGGCACCCTGGGAGAACTCATCACCTGTCAGGGGATGGGCTCCGGCAAATCCCTGGCGGGCAGCCTGGACTTCATTGGTTTTGGGGTTGTACTTCATGGTGCAGGATCCTAAAGGATACATACCGGAATCCACACCAAAGTTCCACTGGGAAAGACGGGTAAAATGACGGACCACATCCAGCTCGGACAGCTGGGGTAGATCAGGTGCATCACCTGTCAGGGACGGGTCAAGTTCCGCTCTTTCTACGTCCGCCTTGGGCAGGGAGATGGCGCATCTGCCCTCACGGCTTTTTTCCCAGAGCTGGGGTTCGTTGAATATAAGGCCGCTGGTGCCTGGCTGTTTCATGATTGAACCTCCTTTGCCAGCAGATCAATTGCCTCTTTGGACACGGTTTCTGTAGCGCAGAAAAGATAATGGTCTTTCAGTGCAGGATAGCAGGATTCTAAAGAGACGCCTGCAAACATACAATTGTCTTTGATCAGGGCGGCCCGTTTTTCAGCAAAGCCGGCAGGTGCCTTGAGAACAAATTCGTTAAAGAACGGTCCGTCATGGACTGATTCAAAACCGGCAGCAACCAGGGCGTTTTTCAGATATACGGCTTTGTCATGGTTCTGCTGTGCAATTTCTCTGATACCGATTTTACCGATTGTTGCAAGAAAAATTGAGGCTGTGGTGGCATTGAGGCCGTTGTTGGAACAGATGTTTGAAGAGGCTTTTTCTCTTCTGATGTGCTGCTCACGGGTGGCCAGGGTCAATACGTATCCGTCGTCCCCGTTGGCGTCTTTTGTTTTACCGATAAGACGTCCGGGAAGGCTTCTCATCATCTTTTTGGTACCGGCAAGAAGACCTAAGCCCGGTCCGCCGAAGGTTTTGGCGATCCCTAGGCTCTGTCCTTCACCAGCAACCAGATCCGCGCCAAAGCTGCCCGGATTTTTGAGCAGGCCATAGGCCATGGCTTCGGTAAATGAGGCGATGAACAGTATCTTTTTGGCGTCTGCAGCAGTTCTGAAAGCGCCTAAGTCTTCAATGTTTCCAAAGAAGTTGGGGGACTGGACTGCAACCCCTGCAACCTCTTCCATGGCTTCAAAGGCGGCAACATCAGTCAATCCTTGGTCTGTGGCGGGAATTTCAATCATTTCATAGCCGGCAGGTACAATATAGGTATTGATGATGTCTCTGTGGGCCGGATGAACCAGAGAGGAAACCGCAATCTTGTTTGCCTTTCTGTGTTTTCTCAGGGCGATCAGCGCGCATTCGGCAAGGGCGGTTCCGCAGTCATAATGAGAGGCTGTGGAGATGTCCATTCCCAGAAGCTCAGTGATCATGGTCTGGAACTCATAGATGGCCTGCAGCGTTCCCTGGCTGACTTCGGGCTGGTAGGGGGTGTAGGCTGTTGAAAATTCCGACCGGGAGATCAGATAGGGGACGATGGACGGAATGTAATGATCGTAAGACCCCGCACCGATAAAGCAGGTGTAGTTTTTACAGGCGATATTGCCGGAGGCCAGATCTTCCATATGGGCGTCCAGATCCCACTCACTCAACGCCTCGGGAATATTTAATGCTTCTTTGGTTTTGAGTTCATCAGGTATGGTCTCAAACAAATCGTCCAGGGAGGCATGGCCGGTAACGGCCAGCATCTGGTCGATGTCTTCTTTTGTATGGGGTAGGTAGCGCATGGCCTATCCTTTCAGCATTTCAAGGTATGCTGCCTTGTCCATCAGATTGTCAAGTTCGCCAACGTCTTCCGGTTTGACTTTTACAAGCCAGCCGCCGGTGTAGCAATCGTTGTTGACAAGCTCTGGGGCATCTTCAAGATCTTCATTGATTGCGGTGATGTCTCCGCCGATGGGCAGATAAATTTCAGAGACGGCTTTTACAGATTCAACACTGCCGAATTCATCACCTTCGGAAAAGGAATCCCCTTCTTCAGGCAGTTCTACAAAAACGATTTCCCCAAGCTGATCCTGGGCATAGTCGGACAGGCCGATGGTGACGATATCACCTTCAAGTTTTGCCCATTCATGGTCTTTCGTGTATTTTACGTCTTCGGGGAAATTGAGTTCATCCAATGCTTTCATACTTACCTCCTTTACCTAAATTAATTAAAGTTCGGGCTAAATAAAGTTTTTAATTGCAAGTCTTGCGGTTCTGTCCGGTCTGATATCATTGATAGTGCGGACAGGGATGGATCTTTTACCTTCTTTTAATTTGAGCAGGGTACCATTTGTAAGAGGAGCGTTAACCATGATAAATCCGCAGCCGAGACCTTTGATTTTCAGGTCGGACGGAATCCCTTTGGTATTGATACTTACGATTTTGTCTTCATGCCAGCAAATACCCATGTCAGTGGCGCAGGTCACTACCTTGCCGATGACGGTCCCGGACTCATCCAGAACTTCGGTGTTTTCTCCTGCATTAACTTTTCTTAAGGAGTCGCCGACAAAGGCGTAGGTGTATGCGGCATCTTTGGCAGCTGCCAGGGCATCTGCACCAAGGAAGTCTTTGGTAAATCCTTTTTTATCCTCTGTATAGGGCAGGGCAAAGTCCCAGGGATGGTTGATGAACGGAAAGTGTCCGATATCCTGGTGGGAAAGGGGAAGGCATGAGCCGGCTCTCAGAGAGTCTCTGGACCCAAGGCCGCAGGCCGTAATACCTAATTCTTTTCCAGCTTCCAGCAGATCTGTCCAAAGACTAACCACAGCATCGGGCGCAATAAAAATTTCAAATCCAAACTCACCGGTGTAACCGGAGCGGGATAAAAGAATGGGGCTGCCGTCGGCAAGGAAAATCTGGTTGTTCTGAGCCGGATCCACATCCCCTTTAAAGGAGAAGTAAGGCATGGGCACAAAAGTAGTGTCAGGGTCCTTGAGAAGGCCTGAAAGAATGCGGGCAGCGTTTTTGCCCTGGATGTCCACCTTGGCAAGCTGGCCTGACAGATCGACTATATTCGCGTCTTTATCTGCTTTGTTATCTGCAAGATGGGCTGCAATAGCACCGCCCATACCTGCATTCACGCAGATCATGAAGCGGTCATCTGAAAATTTGTAAACTATGGCATCATCAATACAATGCCCCTTGGTATCAAGGAAAGCGCCGTAGACGCAGCGGCCCTGTACAAGGCTGTCAATGTCACGGGTGAAGCAAAAGTTGATCAGGTCAAAGGCATCTTTTCCCTGAACTGTGATGCAGGCCATATGGCTGGTATCAAAGATACCTGCGGAATTAAGTACGGCCAGATGTTCGTTTTTTACGCCAGTGTCATACCATAACGGCATGTCAAAACCGCCGAAATCGGCCATGTTGGCGCCTGCATTCCTGTGCCATTCGTTCAATGGCGTTTTCTTAAGACTATCGTTCATGACAGCCCCCCTTTTTAACAAGTATGGTGCGTTAAAATATGTAGGGAACTTTTAGGTTATAGGATTTGTAGACCACGAAGGTTTCAACAG
>PIVQ01001913.1 GCA_003354055.1 Desulfobacteraceae bacterium
GTTTTTTATATTCCATAACTGCCCATCGTTGGATCCTTCTACCGATCGAATATTACACCTCCCCGAGAGTATCCAAAAAACGATCATGATCTTTTGCATCCTTAAAGACTGCTTCCTGATGATTCCCCCGACACATCACGTGATAGGTCGCATCCGCAAATTCAGCTCGTGCTTTTCTTGCCATGGGATGTACTCAAACAGAAAAAAAAGGCTCATCAATCAATATGACGATTTAGGCGGCCTGACCCCTTTTTCTGACCCCTTTTTGACTTTTTCCCATTTTGACCCCTTTTTCTGTGCGGGCTGACCCTTCTTCCTTCTTCCGATTTTTGAAGGCACGCTGTCACGACATCATTTATCGTATGCAATTTAACGGACTCCGAAATACCTAGATCTAGCAACGCATTTGACAGCTTCTCATTGCCAGCATCCAGAAGCCACGAATCGAGATGCTTCAAATTACCATCGAAGGAATCAGCAGGTCTGAGTTTTCGAAAATCAATCCGATAACTTTTCCCAATCTCGGAAAG
>PIVQ01001914.1 GCA_003354055.1 Desulfobacteraceae bacterium
CCAGGTGAATTTGGAAAGCTGTTAGGCCTTGACCGGATACCTGAAGTCCGCTGCCTAAGGGAAAAAATCGAAGCATTAAGTACCGGAGATACTGCAGAAAAATGGGCATCCCATTTAAGTCGGTACTGGATGGATGCAGACGCAAATGCCGCAGGGACACTATATATTGATGGCCATGTCCGAGTATACCATGGGGGGCTTACCAAACCACCCCGAAGATATGTATCCCGTGAAAGATTATGTTTAAGAGGTACAACAGACTATTGGGTGAATGATGCAATCGGTCGTCCGTTTTTTGTAGTAGAAAAAGCCATCGATCCGGGTATGCTGAAAACCCTTGCAACAGATATTGTGCCAAGATTACTAAAGGACGTACCGGATCAGCCCGACGGTGATGAGTTGATCTCTTTTCCGGAAAGATGTCGTTTTATTTTGGTTTTTGACCGGGAAGGTTATAGTCCTATATTTTTTCGTAAAATGTGGCAGGAACACCGCATCAGCTGTATGACCTACCATAAGCATCCTGCCGG
>PIVQ01001030.1 GCA_003354055.1 Desulfobacteraceae bacterium
GGGCAAGCCCGGGGCAGACCCGTGCCATCTGTTCCACTACCAGTGTAAATGTGAATTTGTCCATGCCTGACCCGTTGTATTGCTCAGGTATGCCGAGTCCGAGAAACCCAAGATCGCCAAAGGTCTGCCAGATTCCTTCCGGCAGGCGGCCTTCACGGTCAAGTGCCTCTGTGATGGGTGCGATTTCCTTGTTCATAAATTCTTTAACGTTTTTTTGAATCATTTTTTGTTCGCGGGTGAGTTCAAAATCCATAGGTTTTCAGCCTCCTCATATTCTTAACACCCCATGGGATGTTTCACTAAATTCACGGTTAAGTGCCACTGACAGGGAAATTCCCAATACCTTCCGGGTATCTGCTGGGTCGATAATACCATCGTCCCATAATTCAGAGGTGGAATAGTAGGCACTGCTTTTTTCCATATAATCCCTGGCAATATCGTCATGGATTTTGTGTGCCTCTTCATCTGACAAGCTTTTGCCCTGGCGCTGCAACGCCTTGATACGGATCTGGGTTAATGTTTTTACGGCCTGTTCCATCCCCATGACGGAAATCTGAGAGTTGGGCCAGGAGAAAAGAAAACGGGCGTCATAGGCCCGGCCGCACATGGCATAGTTTCCCGCACCGAAACTGCCGTTTGTCATGATGGTCAGTTTCGGTACGTCCAGATTGGACTGTACCATCAACATTTTAGACCCGTCCTTGGTGATGCCGCCATGTTCATAGGACTTGCCGATCATAAAACCGGTGATGTTCTGCAGGAAGATAATCGGTACACGATCCCGGTTGCAGAGCTGCATAAACTGAGTGCATTTTTGAGCACTGTCGGAAAATAAAACCCCGTTGTTGCCGATGATTCCCACCTTCCAGCCAAACAAAAAGGCAAAGCCGGTAATCGCTGTGGTACCGTATTCCGGTTTGAATTCATGAAAACGGCTGCCGTCGGTTATCCGGGCAATGACCTCCCGCATATCAAACTGTTTTTTTACATCATCGGGAATAATCCCGTAAAGTTCCCTGGGGTCATAGTAGGGTTCCTCAGGTTCCCTGCGTTCGACAGCCACTTTGGTTTCCCGCGGGAAGGTGCCCACAATCTCACGTACGAGAGCCAGGCCCTCCTGTTCGGAATCCACAGCGTAATCTGCAGTACCGCTGATGCCGGTATGTACATCTGCACCGCCCAGTTCATCTGCTTCCACTTCTTCTCCTGTCGCAGCCTTTACCAGGGGAGGTCCGCCCAGAAATACCCCGCCGGTCCCTCTCACCATAATGGAGTAATCGCACAATGTGGGTATATATGCACCGCCGGCAGTGCTGTGCCCGAGCACAAGGGCGACCTGTTTTACACCCTTGGCACTTAAAACGCATTGGTTTCGAAACATGCGTCCTGCCATGTACCTGTCCGGAAATAGTCCTGACTGCAACGGCAAGAATGCCCCGGCGGCATCCACCAGATGGATCATGGGCAGATGATTTTCAATGGCAATATCAAGCGTTCGAACCATCTTTTTTACGGTAAGGGGATACCAGGCACCTCCCTTGATTGAGCTGTCACTGGCCATCACCAGAACCTCGCGGCCGTTGACAATACCCACACCCGACACGACACCGGCGGATGGCACAGTGCCTTCATAGGCCATATTGGCAGCCAGGGTTGAGAGTTCTAAAAAGGGGGTTCCCGGATCAAGGAGCAGATCAATCCGTTCCCTGACCAATAGTTTTTTTTGCCTGGCCAGTCTTTCAATGTCCCGTTTCGGTCTGTGGAAACGGGCCTTTTGCTGATGATCGTGAAATAAGGTCATCTGTTCTTTATTGTGGCGCTCAAAACTGCGAAATTCACCGGATTGAGTATCCACATTTGATTTGATGCGGCGCATCCTAGGTCTCCTCTTTTTTTTCAAGGGTAATCAGGGTGGCATTTTTATCAAAGGTATCTCCTGAATTAAAATGGACCTTGAATACCTTGCCATCCCGGGGCGCCGTGATCACCGTCAGGGTTTTCATACTCTCAATGGTGATCATGGGCTGACCTTTGGAAATAGTTTCACCTTCAGACACCTGGGTGTTGACCACCATGCCGGGCATGGGAGCCCGGGCGATGTTGCTTCCTGTACCGGCCGCCTGTGCCGCCTGTTCCACAGGGTCTACTATGTTCAGGGTAAATGTTCTGCCAAATGCCCGGAT
>PIVQ01001915.1 GCA_003354055.1 Desulfobacteraceae bacterium
TTCCACATTATTCCACATTTTTCCACATTTTTCCACATTTTTCCACATTTTTCCACATTTTTCCACATTTTTCCACATTTTTCAAGTAGCTTGAGACACCTCGAGACACCTCGAGACAAACATAAAGTAGCTTGAGACACCTCGAGACACCTCGAGACAAACATAAATTAGCTTGAGACAACTCGAGACACCTCGAGACAAATATAAAGTAGCTTGAGACACCTCGAGACAAACATAAAGTAGAAAAATGTGGAAAAATGTGGAAAAATGTGGAAAAATGTGGAAAAATGTGGAATAATGTTGAAAAATGTGAAAAATTGTGGAATAATGTGGAAAAATGTGGAAAATTGTGGACGTGGAAATTGTGCACATTATTCCACATTTTTCCACATTTTTCAACATTTTTCCACATTTTTCCACGTCCACAATTTTCCACATTTTTCCACATTATTCCACAATTTTTCACATTTTTCCACATTATTCCACAATTTTTCACATTTTTCCACATTATTCCACATTTTTCCACATT
>PIVQ01001916.1 GCA_003354055.1 Desulfobacteraceae bacterium
TTTGATGAGGAAATGATAACGAATGTAAAGATATCAGCATTGGGAGATATGACCGGTGTTGATAATGCAGGTCATCCAGTGTATGCCACATCTACGGTCAAATATGATGGGCTTGCCGGGGTATGGCAATTGTCCGCAACTGAAATACTTGCAAATGACAAGATAAATGTACCCTCAACTCATTCTGTAGTATTAGACCCTGAGAAAGTAACCGGGACTTTGATTGACTCTGATGTATGCGAGATAACCCTTAATGGGATAGTAACACAATTCAAAATGTATACTCCCAATAATATTATGGGACTTGGAGAAGTAGCACAATTTACCGCAGCTAAAAAGGTTACATCGTGAGCTATGAAGTAAATGAAAAGCTTGTATGGAATGGTTCAGACGCTATGAAAGATTTTGATGCTGCTAACTTTAAAGCCTTAACTGAATCAGCAATCATAGTACAAGATTCAACGGTTAAGAACCTTGACCATCAGGTTTATTCTACTCCAGAAAGTCCATACTACAAAAGATCTGGAGA
>PIVQ01001031.1 GCA_003354055.1 Desulfobacteraceae bacterium
GTCCACATGCCTGTTTTGCCAGGATTCCAGGTCGGTTCCTTTGACCCACTGGTTGAATGCCCCCAGGGCCGGACCGGTATGCACCTGGAAATCCACGGTGTTGTCCGGGTCCCCGGCAAGGGCCAGGCTGGTGGACCAGTGGAAATACCAGCGAAACACGGCCGCCATCTTATGCTTTGGATTAGCCTCCGTCTTTGCGATCTCCGCTTCCCTGCCCCGGGATTTAAGATAGGTCCGGCGCTCGTTCCAGATATCGTCGAAACTCCGTTTGAAATAGCGGGTCTGGATCTGGAGAGCCGTCTTTTCAGGGATGTCCTCCAGGCTGTCAAACTGGGTGTAGAGCTGGTAGAGCTTGTTGGCCCTTGCCGGAAAAAACACCCCCCGCCGAAGCACCTGGACCCTGGCCCCCATTTCGAACATGTCCCCGGCCGGTGCATACTCCGTGTCCTGGACATTGATGTCCTGGAGCATATCTTTCACCGCTTCGGAACTTCCAGCCTCCACCGTGCACTGGTTTATGGAGCCGGTGAGGATGAAATCCGCGCCCATAATAAAGGCGGCCAACGCAGACTGGGGTGTGCCGATCCCCCCACCCAGGCCCATATAGACCGGTTTCCGGTACTTGTATTGGCTGGTCAGCCGGTCTTTAAGCTGCTGCATGGCCGGGAGCAGCACCATGGGGATGCCCATGTCGGTATGGCCGGCGGAATCCGCCTCCACGCAGATCTCGGATGCCATGGGTACCTGCCTGGCCATTTTCGCCTGCTCCGGGGTAACACTTCCTTTGTCCAGAAGCTTTTTCACCACTCGTTCAGGCGCCGGGCTCAAGAACTGGGTGGCGATCTCCGGCCTGGAACATTTGCCCAGCACATGATGGGTGCAGACCACCTTGCCCTGCTCGTCCCGTTTCAACCCGGCCAGCCGGTACCGCACCAAGGCCGGGGACATCTGCATATAGGCTGCGGCCTCCACGTACCGGATCCCGTATCTGAGATACAGGTCCACGGTGTCCTCTTCCAACTTGGGCTTTACATAATTGTACAGCAAGTTCATGCCCCAGGACAGGTTGGGAACCTGTTTCCGAAGCCACTGGATGTCAGCCTCAATACGGTCCAGGGGCAGCCCCCCGGTTCCCAGGTACCCGATCATACCGGCCCGTGCAATGGCTGCCGCGATCTCCTTGGACCCGATGCCCCGGTACATGGCTCCGGCCACATAGGGGTGCTGTATACCATACCGCTTACAGAATCCCGGGTTGCCCACCAGGCGTTGAACCATTGACGCGGGTTCTGGAGTCGTCGTTTCCGGCTCTTTTACTTCCGAGGCCTGCAGCGGTGGCAGTGGAGGCAGCGGGGTGCAATTCTTGCGGATGTCCGCCACCATTTTACTCAGAATAGTGGCGTTAACCTCTTTGAAAGCCAGGTCTGGGTTCAGGCCCATGAGGTACCGGATGCTCTCCACCCATTCCACCGGGCTTGCGATCTGTCTGGCCAGCAGGTCCGCGGCAGCGCCGGATTGGTAGGGCCGGGCCGTAGCATTGGCTATTACCGGGAATTGTGGATCCCGAAATGTAAAATCGTTGAGAAACCCTGCAAAGGCGTCTGAAGACGGGGCCATGTACCGGGAGTGAAACGGCGCACTCACTTTGAGTTGGATCACCCGGGCTTTAGCCGACTTGAGTGCCTTCACCGCCTTGCCTATGGCGTCCAGAGGGCCGGATATCACTGTCTGGGTTGGGGTGTTGAAATTGGCCAAGTCCACATTATCGATATGGCTCTTGGCCAGCGCTGCTCGGATCTGGCCGGGGGAAACCGTCATAACCGCTGCCATGCCCCCGCCCTTGACCTCGCCCATGAGCCGGCCCCGTTCCTTCACCAGCCGGAGCCCGGTTTGAAAATCAAATACATCCGCCGCCAGCATGGCATTGTACTCCCCCAGGCTGTGGCCCAGGGCAAACTGAGGGTTGAACCCACAGGGCCGGTCTTCTCTGATCTCATACCAGGCCATGGCATTAACAATGTACAGGGCCGGCTGAGTGTACTGAGTGAGCCCCAGCTTTTTTTCCGGATCTTCCAGGCATAGTTCCCTGACATCATAGCCCAGGATGTCCGATGCCTGGTCCGTCAGATCCGAGAATTTTTCAAACAAGGCTTTTCCCATGCCCTTGAACTGGGC
>PIVQ01000273.1 GCA_003354055.1 Desulfobacteraceae bacterium
TCTGATAATTCTTGATTATAATCATTTTTGAGAATTATTTTTATTCTTTTAAAACTATTCTTTTGTTCTTTTAAACTTAATATTATATCCCCAAGATTTTTCTTCTTCTTTATTATTTTTGTTATTTTAAACTTTGGTCCTGTACTTGTCATAAACCTCTGGGTCATTTTCATTCTGCCAAAGGTTATCTCCTTATGACATTTCTCACAAAGTATACATAGATTATGTTTATCATTCTTATGAAAGTTTTTATCTAATATATAACCTGTTTTATCAGAATCCTCCTGGGGTATAATATGATGGGTCTCAAGTCTTTCTTGACTTTTACATATTTCACATTGTTTCATAAACTTTCCTGTATTATATTTTGATTTTATTGTTGGCATTATCTTATTTGTTTTATTTAAAAAATCATTTCTTATTTCTATTGCTTCATTTATTATATTATCATGTATTCCTAAACATTTTGCTATTTCTAAACCATATTTTGTATGTGATGGACCATTAACTAGTTTCCTTATATATATTATTTCACCATCTACTACATCTATTGATAAATGTTTTATCATTATTTCTTTATTTTCTCGTAATGTTTGTATTATTGGACTATCAAAAATACTATGCATGTGTGAAGTTAATACAAATCTTGATTTTGTAGTTTCTATAAAATGTTTTACTATTGATATTGTTAATGAATGACTTGATGCCTGTTCTGTTCCTTTACATAATTCATCCACAAGTATTAGTGATTTACTATTTGCTTTTCTTAATATATTACTCAATTCTTGAATTTCTACTGTATAACTTGAAGAATTAGTATAAATATTATCATTTCCTTTTATTCTTGTTAATATACTATTGAATGGAACATATCTCATTCTTTTACAAGGAACATAATAACCTATTTGAGCTATTATTAACATTATACCTATATTTTTCAAACAACTTGATTTACCGATTCCGTTTATACCTGATAATATTAAACCTCTCGTATCCTTATCTAATCTTAAACTATTACTTACAAACGGAACTTCTTTATTTATTTTTTCAATAATAGGATGCCTAAAATTATCTATCTCAAAATATGATTCTTCTTCTTTATAATCTATTTCTGGTTTTACATAATGATTTGTTAAAGCACATTTTGTCCCTGATTTTATAAAGTCTATCATACCCATTGTTTCATCTAATTTTTCATAGAACTTTCTATGTTTACTTAATCCCTTTATATAATTATCATATAATTCTTGGGTTCTTGTTCTTAATTTATCTAATGCTGTATTTTCTTGTCTATTAATTTTTAATAATTCATCTGTATATAAATAATCTTTCTTATTTATTAACTTATGATGAAATTGTATATCGCCAACTTTTTCATCTTTACAATATTTATTGAATAGTTTTAATTTAGTTTTTGTTATATAAATATAACCTTTTTCATACTTAACTTGATAATTTTTTAACTTCCCATTAAAAATACTATTTGCTTTATCTTTTAATGTATATCTATAATTTTCAACATTTCTTAATATACTCATACATTCTTTTAATTCTTTATCATAATCTTCTTTGAAAATATTTTCTGTTATTTCTTCTATTAATCTACATTGTTCTAATTCTTCTGTTTCAAATATATTTTCAAACCACATTAAATAGTCTAGTATTTCTAATTCTTTTAAGTCATAGTTATCATCAATATATTTCTTTAATTTTGGATTTTTATTTTTTAGTTTTAATAATTCTATGATATATTTATAACTTTCATTCAAGTTTAATAATTCCATTGGATTTATACTTTCAAAATAAATCTTCTTATGTTTTTTTGTTATATCAAGCAATTCATTTAATTCATTCTCAAATGTTTTGTAATTATCTAACTTTATCATTTCCTCAATAAAGCTATAACTTTCTTCTATTTTATCTTTATTTGCTAATGGAGACATTAATCTTCTTTTTAATATTCTTTTACCCATATTTGTACTTGTATAATTCATTAATGATGTAATACAATACTTATCATATTTACTATCACCAATTATATTTAGTTGTTCTGCTGTATTGTAATCTAAGTTTAATCGGTCTTCAAAATTAATGAACATTGGAAATTGTAAGTTCTTTAATAATACTTGATTTTGTTTATGAATATATTTCAATAATAATATGTAAGATAAACGAGCATCTGGCGAGTTTCCTAAATTAATTTTATCTATTGTGTGTAATAAACAATCTCTACCATAAATCTCATTAAAGAAGTTTTCTTGATAATCAATTTTTCTATAATCTGAAAGTATGTGCTTCTTAATTATATATTTTTTATCTACAATATTTAATATATTTGTTAAGTAAGTTTCATCCATATCTACTAAATTATAAATTATTATTTCTACTGGTTGATAAGTTAATACTATTTTTACCAAGTTATTCATTACACAATTATTATCATAATCTGTATCAATACACTCAAAAATATAATTATCATTAGCATTGATGTTTACTAATGAAACTCCACAACTTTTTCTATTTGGTTTATAATTTTCTAAAACTATACTCATTACATAATTATCCTCATTTACGTTATTTGGATCTGTTCCCGGTGTATATCTTTCTACAATATCTCTTAATTTTCTTTTTCCAGTTGGGTCTGTCGGGTCATCTCTTTGTGATACAAATACTACAATATAATCTTCTTCTAATAATCTTGTTAATTGTTTATCTTTATAACTACATTGAAATCCATACATTCGGGGATTATTGATTCCGTGTGTTTTTTTTGAATTTTTATATGCTCTTTTCATATTTAAAATGTTTGTTGTTCTTTTTGAAATCTTATCAAATAAATACATATTATCTTCTTTTACTTCCCAAGAATAGTGTTCATAAAAACTACCTACTTGTAAAAATAAAATGAACTTTTCTGTATTATATTCATTGTAATATTTATAATGTTCTTGTATAAATTGATAATAGATTGATGTTTTTTCAAAGTTTAGTAATAATCTATTATAGTTATCTTCCATATGAAGTATTCTAATATAAAATATAAAATCATTTTTATTAATTTTTAAAAAAAATCAATTGATGAAACAATTTAAATAATAAAATTGAATTATAATATAATATCAATAATGATGTCTCTTAAACCAATAATAAAATGGGTTGGTGGTAAAACACAAATAATTGATAAATTATATGAATATTTTCCAACTGAAATTAATAACTATTATGAAACTTTTATTGGTGGTGGTAGTGTATTTTTGAAATTATTAGAAAAACTTGAAAAAGAAGAAATTACATTAACTGGTAAAATATTTTTAAGTGATAAGAATGAAAAGTTAATTAACTTATATAATACTATTAAGAATAATCCATCTGAGTTTATTACAAAATTAAATGAACTTAAAACAAATTATACAACTGCCGAATTTATAGAACCACAAAAAAGAACTAAATTTTTAGTATTATCAACAGAAGATATTGAAAAAGATAAATTAAAGAAAGGTAAAGCTATTAAACATTATATAAATAAAGATAATAGTAATATTAAAGAAATTATAAAACAAGGTAAAGTAGTTTATTATTATTATTGTAGACATCTATTTAATACATCAACAGATGATATTTTATTAGCTGCTTTATTTGTTTTCTTAAATAAAACTTGTTGGAGAGGAGTTTATAGAATTGGACCAAATGGATTCAATGTTCCCTATGGTAATAATAAAAATGTTGGTATTTTTGACGAAGACCATATAAATAATTTAAGTAGTATTTTTAATAAATATGATGTTACGTTTGAATGTAAAAGTTTTGAAGATATCAAGATTGATACTTTAACAAATAAAGATTTCTTTTATTTTGACCCTCCTTATTATCCATTAAATAAAAAATCATTTGTTGCTTATCAAAAAGGAGGTTTCGGTGAAGAATTAAATGAAAGTTTAATTACACTTTGTAATAACTTAAATGAAAAAGAAGTTAAATTCGTTCATTCTAATTCTAATGCTGATTATATTAATGAAAAATATAAAAACTTTGAGATTGAGAAAATTAATTGTAAAAGAAGTATTAATTCAAAAAAACCAGGTTCAAAAGAATTGGAAGTGATTATTTTTAATAAAAAATAAAAAAATTAATTTAAAATTTATTATATATTTACTTATAAAACAAATATATAATAATAATGGTAGAACGTAATAGAGGAACTGGTGCCGGTGGAGCAAATACAAATAAGAATGGTTTGAAGTTTGAGAAAGAAACAGAAATACAAGAAATAATAAAAGAAGATAACAAATATTATGATACTTATAAAATCTCAAACCGGATATATTTAAAAAAAATGAAATCCAAAACGTCACTACATAAATATTTAAATAGTATAAATGAAAAAAATAATAATATTAAAATTGCTCACGGTTGTAAACAACCCGATGAATGTTATATACATATAGATAAAAATGGGAAAGATATATTTATCATTGAAAAAAAGTTTCAAAATAGTAGTGGTTCGGTATGTGAAAAAATACAAACAGGTCCTTTTAAAAAGAAACATTATAAAACATTATTTCCAAATTATAATATTCATTATGTTTATGTTTTATCAAATTGGTTTCAAAATAATTGTGAAAGTGAAATAGAATATTTACAATCAAATGGTATTCCTATTTTTTGGGGAAGTAAGAATGATTATTTAACAGATATAACAAATTATATGTTAATAGAAATCATATTAAATGAATTTCAAAATAAAAATTAAAAAAATTAATTTAAAATTTATTTGTTATTTATAATCATTTTTTTAAAAATTAAAATTGATTTAAGATTATAACTTAAACATTTACTTTTTACAACTTTAATCTCAAACTTTTTAAACTTTTTAGTTTTAAACTTAACAAATTAAAATGGATTTTTTACCAAAAGAATTAGAAGATATTATCATGGAAAATAAAGGTAATTTAGATCACGTAGAAAAATTTAAAACAACATTAAGAAAAATAAAATATATGAAAATAAATTATTTTGTAATTAATGAAGAATTTGTGAGAATATATAATAGAATTAATTATGGACGTAGAGAATCTAAAATTACAGATAGAATGATTTTAGAAGATAATAAATTAATACAAGATTATAAAAAAGAAGAATTAATTTATTCTGAATTTGGAGAAGGAAAATATTTTGATTGTATTATGTATGATAAAGATTTACAAAGAATGGGTGGAGTATATTCAGCTGAAGATTTATGTTTATAAAATATTTAATTTTTTAAAAAACCAAATATAATAATGGACTTATTTTTTAGGATAATATTTTGATAATATATAACAAATATTATCAAAATGACTTCAAGAACAAAAGATAATTTTAATCAAAGTAATTAACAAGTATATAAATATAATATTATTAAAAAACCAACTGAAACTTTATTACTTTATAGAAAATAATATTAGTTCAAAAGTAAATGAAGAAATATTAGAAATATAATTTATTTTTTAGTGTAATTATAACAATTTGTCTTATGATTATCAATAATATCAGTTAATTTTTTAATACCATTATCATTAATAAACGATTCAATATTATTAATAAATTTATCAATTTGTTCTTTATATCCACATTGTAAATACCATTGATGCTCACTTAAACTTTTATCTTTACAATCCATTTCATAATACATATTAATTGTATATTCCTCTAACATATCTTCACATTTTTCAGGACATTCTTTTACTCTATCAATAATAATACTATTAATATTTGCTTTTATCCATTTACTATCTTTAAATATTTGACATTTATTAGACCTATCATTTGTGTATTTAATATTATGATTTTCAGGTTTATTTATATATACTTCATTTAAATAATATTCAATTGCTTTTTCAGGACAAGGTGCTGTGTTATTATAATTATCACCACAACAAGCTATTGCGAATTTATCAAAAAGAGATGGATTCATAATACCTTTTAAGTTTTCACCACCTATCACATTAACATTAATTGTATTATTTGTAATATTATTAACAACTTTAAGTTCTTTATTTTCTTTCTTTAAATCTGTAATTTGTTTTCTTAATTCTTCAATAATAGTTTGTTGTTTTAAAATGAGTTTATCTTTTTCATCTTCTTTTTTCTCATGTGCTTTTCTACATTTTTTTTCATGACGAGATAAACCAGATTGATATTTAAAATCTTTATCACAATATCTACATTCGCCATAAATTGCTCTGGATGGTATATTAATGGTATTAGATGGTATATTAATGGTATTATTTGACTTACTTTCATTTATCTTCTCAATATTCTTTAAATGTCTTTTTGATTTCTCGTGTCTAATCCAATTATTTTGATACTTTATTGGGATATTACAATACTCACAATGTTTGTATGGTTCTGTCATCTTAGTTATATTATAGTAAAATATATTATTTAATTCAATTTGGGATGTAAATGGGATGTAAATGGGATGTAAATGGGATGTAAATGGGATGTATTTGGGATGTATTTTGAAGTATTCTGACAGTCTGTTTACAGAGAGAGAGAGACGTTTTCATTTTCCCCAATCTTTTTGAAAATAAAACGCAAAAATGAAACTTTGGATATTAAACGGATATGTTTTAATAATAATTGGATTTCATTTTAAATCCGTTTTAAAAACAAGTCCATTATTATATTTTGTTTTTAAAAAATAAAATTATAATATGTTTCTTATATTTCTCTTTAATTCTATTAATAAAACATTGATATTCTCCCTTGATAATTTCACTGTATTTATTTTCTCATTATTTTTAAGTTTATCAAATAAACCCATCTTAGATTGTGATTTTTGTAATATTAAATCCTCAATAGTATTACTCATTAATAATCTATAAACATTAATTTTTTGCGTTTGTCCTATTCTTTTTACTCTTGCTATTGCCTGTGATTCTAAACTGAAATTCCACCAAGTATCTAATAAGATAATATTATTTGCTTCAACTAAGTTTAATCCTTCTGCTCCTATTACATAGTTCATTATTAATACATTATTTGTTCCACTTCTTTTCCAATTATTAATTTTTCTTTGTCTAACATTAATAGAATCCTTAGATAATATGATGGTATTTTCAATATTTTCATTATCTAAATGTTCATTTAATTCAGTGAGATATGAAGTGAAAGCTGAGAATATAATAATCTTTTCATTTTGTTGATTTTTCTCATTTATTATTCTTTTAATTTCAGTTAATTTTTGGTTATCAAATGTTAAATTATCAGCAGTATCATTCATAGCATCTTCATATTGTACTAATGCTTTTCCTGTTTTTGTAAGTAAATATGGGTCAAGACATATTTGTCTTAATCTTGTAAATAAACCCATAATAGCCATAATATCAGCATCACCACCACCACCTAACTCATCACGATGACCTCCTCTATATAATTCCCATAAATCTTCAACATATTTTGCGTAAATCAAACTGTGTTCTCTATTCATATTAATTCTAATTTCATGGTGATTAGTTTCTGGTAAAGTAATTTGTGCTGTTTCATAATTAATCTTTTTAAATAAATCAAACATACGAGTATGAATAATATCTTTGCTCCAGTCTTTCATAGTGTTAAAACCTCTAACTTGCATAAACTTCAATAAAGCAATAAGTTCATTTTTGTTATTTTTAATTGGTGTTCCAGAAAGACCAAATCTATATTTAGATGATAATGAATAAATAGATTTGAAAAAAGATGTTTTCCAGTTTGTTAATGTTTGGCATTCATCACAAATGATATTATTCCAAACTAAACCATAAATGGTAGAAATACCAGATAATTGTCTTCTTAAATAATCATTGTTATTTTCTTCAATAACATAATGTTGATATCTTCCTTCACCTTCCTTGTAAATATATCTATCTGACCTATTTACAATTTTATTTGCTCTTGCTACCATATGATAAGTGGTAAAAACAATATCATATTGTTTTAAATCATTAATGGTGAAATCTTTAATTTTATTGAAATCATTATGTAATATTAAATATTTAGGTTTAACTTCATAGAATTTTTCAATTTGATTTATCCATTCATTAATTAATGTTTTGGAACAAATAACTAAACTTGGAGCACCTCTAGTTCCAAACGCATATTCACTAAATAAATCAGTTATATCTTTTGGGAAATGAGTTGTGTTATCAACGGCGATTTTAGAATAATTAATATTAGAGTTTCTTAAATATTCTAATGCGGTAAAACTTTTACCTAAACCCATATCCATAAATAAAATACCACCACAAGAACCATATATTTGCTGATGTCTAATTTTCATCATCCAATCAAGAGCTTCTCTTTGATATGGATATAAAGACATTTCTGGTTTTAATTCCATTTTATTATAATTTTAAAGTTTACTATGTAGCCTTTAAAATTTGTGTTTTAAGTTACCTTTTGTTTTTAGAGTGTTATAGAGTGTTATAGTAAGTTTAATAATATTTAGTAATTATATATTATTTACTAATCAATTTTAATAATTTTTAAATTAAGCTACTCTAAATATTTTTAATTAACTTTTAAAAATTATATTTTGATAGTATATAAATAAATATTATCAAAATGACTTCAAAAACAAAAGGTAACTTTAATTCAGATAATAAACAAGTATATAAATATAATATTGTTAAAAAACCAAGTAAAACAATAGAACCTTTATCTTTATTAAATTCAATTCTAATAAATGCTGATTCTTTAAACGGTAGAATTGAAGAATACTATTATTTAGTTATAAAACTTGATCATAAAAGAACCTTACATAGACTACAATTTACTATAAAAGATGAAGAAGAAGTTAAAGTAAATGAATAATTTATATTTTTTCATATTTATTATTTAATTCTTCACTTATTTCAAAACTTTTTACTCTTTCTAATATTTTAAGTTTTTCT
>PIVQ01001917.1 GCA_003354055.1 Desulfobacteraceae bacterium
GCTTCCCTGAAAATACCGCCGGACAGCCCGCAGGCACCTATGGCGATGATAATCTTTGGAGACGGCATCTGATCGTAGATCTGTTTGAGCACTTTTTTATTCCGGTGATTTACAGTACCTGTGACGATGAGCACATCAGCGTGTTTGGGATTGCCGATGTTGATTACGCCGAACCTTTCCACATCGTATAGCGGGGTCAGGCAGGCCAGGGTTTCAATATCACAGCCGTTACAGGAACCGCAGTCATAATGTACAAGCCAGGGGGATTTTACCTGTGATTTTTCGATAATTTTTTTCAGCATTTTAGAAACGTCCTCCTGAGTACAGCCAGATCAAATTAATGGCAGACAGCACTATCCCTGTGGTCCAGACAGATTTGAGCATCCATCGAAAAGACATCCGGGCAGTGATATTGTCCACAATGATTTCAGCAAAATAGGTCAGGGCCAGCAGTATAACCATGCCCATGATGCTGGTGGTCCAGAACAGAGAGCAAAGGCCCAGGATGAGAATGGTCTCATAAAGATG
>PIVQ01001918.1 GCA_003354055.1 Desulfobacteraceae bacterium
GGAAAGGTAATTTTGCCGTCGTTTCTCACCCTCAAAGCATCAAAGGACAGATCCTCCTCTTTCCAGGTCTGAATGCTCAGGATATCACCGATACCGATCTTATAATCTTTTGCCGTTGACGCCTTTTCCAATACGGTCTTGCCTGATCCTGCATCAGCAGATGCCTTTTTATCACCGGAATCTGCAACAGCGATAGATAATGTAAAAATGGACAGACATATGCCTATAAGGCAACCTGTAAACTGTTCTTTATGCATAGCTCCGCCTTTTCAATTCCCACCCTGCTAATGCAGGAATCAATCTGATATTTAAAAACTGACAAGATCATGTGCCGGATGGCCAGTGCCGGCTAAACAGCCTTTACCTGGCACCCTGACCGAACAATACGGTTTTTACAGTCCTAAGAATAATGACAAAATCCAGCATTAATGACATGTTTTTGATATAAAACAGATCATAGTTGAGTTTTTCAACGGCATCCTCAACCGTTGCCCCGTAATCATAGGATATCTGTGCCCATCCGGTAAT
>PIVQ01001032.1 GCA_003354055.1 Desulfobacteraceae bacterium
TGTCATTTTCCTATGGTCGAATGTCATTTTCATATGGTCGAATGTCATTTTCCTATGGTCGAATGTCATTTTCCTATGGTCGAATGTCATTTTCCTATGGTTGAATATCATGTTCCTATGGTCGAATGTCATTTTCCTATGGTCGAATGTCATTTTCCTATGATCGAATGTCATTTACCTATGGTCGAATGTCATTTTCCCATGGTCAAATGTTATTTTCCGGTAAGCTAACGTCATTTTCTGCTGATCCAATGTCATTTTTCACCACCGAATCCGTCGTTCCGGTGGCGGTGCCTTTCGCGATGCAGGCGGCTTTCGCCTCAATAAGTGATTTAAATCATTTTTGCACACATTGTTGGCAATGGAATTCCACACTGTTGATGAGAACCTCATCTTCCAGGATTTTTTCCGCAGTTTTTAAATCAACTCCTGCGAGATTAACCCATTTTTGTAACCAAAGAAGCGAGAAGTCTCTTCTTTCGACAAAGGTGTATCGTTGTATTTCGACAGTTGGCTTTCGCAAACCAAAGAACGAGTAGTCTTTTCTTTCGGCAAAGGTGTATCGTTGTATTTCGACCGTTGGCTTTAGCAAATCAAAGAACGAGTAGTCTTTTCTTTCGGCAAAGGTGTATCGTTGTATTTCGACCGTTTGCTTTCAAAAACAAAAGAGCGAGGGCCTTTTCTTTCGCCAAAGGAGCATCGTTGTGTCACGACCGTTGGCTTACAAAAACAAAAGAGCGATAGGTCTTTTCTTTCGCAAAGGCGCATCGTTGTGTCTCGACCGTTGGCTTACAAAAACCAAAAAGCGATAGGTCTTTTCTTTCGGCAAAGGTGCATCGGTGTGTCACGACCGTTGGCTTACAAAAACAAAAGAGCGGAAGGTCTTTTCTTTCGGCAAAGGTGCATCGTTGTGTCTCGACCGTTGGCTTACAAAAACAAAAGAGCGGAAGGTCTTTTCTTTCGACAAAGGTGCATCGTTGTGTCTCGACCGTTGGCTTACAAAAATCAAAGAGCGGGTGGTCTTTTCTTCGGCAAAGGTGCATCGTTGTGTCTCGACCGTTGGCTTACAAAAACCAAAGAACGAGAGATCTTTTCTTTCGGAAAAGGTACATCGTCTTATCTCGACCGTAGGCTTACAAAAATCAAAGAGCGAGAGGTCTTTTCTTCGGCAAAAGTGCATCGTTGTGTCTCGACCGTTGGCTTACAAAAACCAAAGAGCGAGAGGTCTTTTCTTTTGGCAAGGGTGCATCGTTGTGTCTCGACCGTTGGCTTATAAAAACCAAAGAACGAGAGATCTTTTCTTTCGGAAAAGGTGCATCGTCGTATCTCGACCGTTGGCTTACAAAAACCAAAAAGCGAGAGGTCTTTTCTTTCGCAAAGGTGCATCGTTGTGTCTCGACCGTTGGCTGTCAAAAACCAAAGAGCGAGAGGTCTTTTCTTTCGCAAAGGTGCATCGTTGTGTCTCGACCGTTGGCTGTCAAAAACCAAAGAGCGAGAGGCCTTTTCCCGAGAAACGTGACTGACCAAACAACCGTCGTTTACAATGCACCATAACGACGAGGGTAAAATGTCGTGCGAAGCATGCATTTTCAGCCCGTGTTATGGCGATCGATGGTGCAGCATTCAATACGAAAAACATCGCACAGCATCTACTTATATTTAATACGTTATATCGTCGAACAAGTATTATTGCGTATGCGAAAAAATTGTGCGTTGCTGGTGGCTTCCCGCCTCTTTCACAAATAAATATGTTTCTTCACCCTATTCTATAAATGCATTACTTGAGTGGAAAAATCTTAACGCATATAGTAATTTATAACGACGAAATTATAATTATCAAGTCAGTTATTAGTAAAAAAACATTTGGGAACCGATATGAATAGAGTGCCTGATAAATTTTCTCGTAAAGCATGGGCACGTCTTATCGCCAAAGTCTATGAAGTTGACCCACTTATATGTCCAAAATGTGGATCACATATGAAAGTAGTCGCAACGATAATAGATCCGGCGGAAGTTCGAAAAATCTTGCGACATTATAAGATTATAAAGGGCCCCTGTGTGGGCCGCATTGCGCAAGGCTTTCACGGTAGTCTGATATACTTTCTCAAAAGACCCTGACCCCTGACCCCCGACCCCTGCTACAAGATTTAATCAGGGAAGGGCGATCTA
>PIVQ01001033.1 GCA_003354055.1 Desulfobacteraceae bacterium
TGCCCCTCTGGTTCGGAAAGAACAAGAGCAGGACGGCCAAAGCCCTGGCACTCAAGGAAAAAGCAAGGGCAGATAAAACAGTGGTTGCCAACAAGATAAAAGAACAGATCAGCCGGCTCTGGTTCAAGCTGGAAAATTCAAGACGCCTGGTTGTCCTGTATGAAACCAGGATGCTTCCCCAGGCCATGGATCAGGTGGTCACAGCCCGGACCTGGGTTGAGCAGGGCCTTGGGAATCTTTCTGATTTTCTGGAGATCCAGGCCACAGCCTATAATTTTCAGCTTTCCCTGGAAAGGGCAAAGGCAGACTACGGCCAGACCCTGGTGAAGCTGGAACAGCTGGCCGGAGTGGTGCTGGACCGCAAAAAGACGACGAAGGCTATGGAGACGACGGAGGCAGTGGATGCTGAACAAGGCTAAATCACTCGGGTGGGAAAATTTAAGGTTGAGGAGATACCGATGAGATTCAAACTGGCTGCAATAATACTTGTACTCGTTGTACCCGGGTTTGCAGTGCCCGCGCTGGGAGATTATGACCAGATGCAGGAAGCCTTACACAATTATACGGCACCTGAGTTTTTTGTCCGGTTTGCCGGTGAAGATACGGGGTCTGATGCTGATTTGGAATACCGGGTGGATGAGGCGTTTGAACGTGCCGTTGATCAGGTTAAATCCATGAAGGCTGAGCAGGAAAAGGCATCGGAAAACCGTTCCTTTTTGTTTGTGAATTCGACGGATTCGTCGTTGGTGGCAAGCATGATGGAAACGGCCAAAGACAACGATGCAATCGCAGCCCGTCTTAAAAAGGGCGTCCGGCTGGAAGAGATAAGAATTCTGGCTGCCCTGAGAAATCCGGCTGTCCAGGCAGCCCAAAGGCAGGTCATAGCTGCCATGGCATCCTATGACCAGGTTACAGGCCTGGATGAAACAATTTACGCCTACCAGGGACTGACCCGGGGGGTGAATCCCGGGGCAGGGCCCGTGTCCATGAAGGGAAGTATCCGCGGGGCCTGGCCACTACCGGCAAGGACCGCGCTTAAGGGGAGAATTGTCACCCAAGATGTGGAAATGGCAAAGACCCGCCAGGCCATTGTTGAGAAAAATACGGTGACCCTTGCCGCCGGTGCATACTGGGACCTGGCGCTTGTAGATGCATCCCTTACCATTACAAGGGAGACCATGGAGGCGTTTGCACGGCTTAAAGATGTGGCCACCTCCCTGCATAACAGCGGCAAAACAGGGTTTCAGGATATTGTACGTATAAATATCCGCCTGGCTCTGCTCAAGGAGAATCTGGTTACCCTGGCGTCCAAGCGGAAAACCGTTTCAGTCCGCCTGGCCGAGGTGTTGGATCTTGCCTCTGATACGCCGATGGGGCGGACCATACCCGTTGCCGGTGTAAAAAAAGCCACAGACACCGAATCCCTGTATGCCACTGCGATCAAGCACCGTCAGGAACTTACATTGATCCGGCAGAAGATTGACAAGCTCTCCCATATGGTTGAACTGGGAGAGTCAATGACCAATGCCCCGTTTACACTTGGGTTTTCCTTTAATGAAAATGATCTTGTTTCGTCACAGGGAAGTTTTGAGCAAAAGAGGCAAAAAAGCAATTTCCCAGAAAAAACCATGGCAGGGATGAAAAACAACCAACCTTCCAATGCATTTAATTCAGTCTCACAGCCCTGGCTGGCACAGACCCGTCAGAGACTTGAGAGCCTGAAGCTTGATCTTGTGGCACAGGAGAATGCTGCCGTGAGGATGGTCAGGGAGGCCTGGTTCACCTTAGATAAAAACAGGCGGGAAATGGTTCTTTATAAAAGAGATATTCTGCCGTTGAGCAAGTCGGCCTTGGATGTATCCACCCGGGAATACGAGGCCGGTGCCATTGGATTTGCCGATGCAATTTTAGCCTATACCGACTGGCTTGATACGCGGCTTGACCTGGCTGAAAAACGATCCGGTTTCGGAAAAGCCCTTGCGGTTCTGGAACAGATGACAGGCACACAACTCTAACCTCTAATATCAAATTAGCAGAACTGGAAATGATCATGACTGAAAAACGAAAATTCAAACGACTGTTATGGACATCCGTTGTACTGACCGCAGTGATTACCGGAACCTTTATGTTTACACTGCTGCACTTTCAATGGAGCGGCAAAACCATAA
>PIVQ01001919.1 GCA_003354055.1 Desulfobacteraceae bacterium
GGTGCTCAGATGGGTTCTCTGCTGGTTCCCTTTGTTGAAGTTAATCCTGACAATGACTACGAAGCAATCACAGAAGTCATTGAAAACGTTTGGGATTGGTGGATGGAAGAAGGTAAGAATCGTGAGAGACTTGGTGAGCTGATTATGCGTCAGGGTTTCCAGAAACTTCTCGAAGTAACTGGTATCAAAGCTGCTCCTCAGCACGTAGAATATCCCAGAACCAACCCGTACATCTTCTGGAAAGAGGATGAGGTTGAGGGCGGTTGGGAACGCGACGTTGAAGAATACAGAAAACACCATCTCAGATAAGAAGGGAGAATTATAATGGCTTTTATTTCGACTGGTTACAATCCAGAAAAACCGATGGAAAACAGAATAACTGACATCGGTCCGAAAGATCATAATGACTTTTACCCTCCTGTTATCAAAGCGAACAAGGGTAAATGGTCTCATCATGAAATCCTTGAGCCCGGCGTGCTTGTTCATGTTGGTGAATCAGGAGACGAATGTTACACAGTCAGAGTTGG
>PIVQ01001920.1 GCA_003354055.1 Desulfobacteraceae bacterium
TCATCCAGGTAGAGGGTGCCGCCAAAGTCAAGGACAAGGTCATCGAATTTCATGCCGAACTGGTCGTAAATTTCATTTTCAACCAGAAAGGCGGCAAAAAATATGGGAGACAGACTGGGCATGGATTCACTTTTCGGGACCTGCATCCTGTAGTGGATAAGTTCAAGATCCTTGTCAAAATGGTAAATCATTTCCAGGGTGGTCTCATCAAGTTCAAGACAGGTAATGGTGACAAACCTGTACCCTGCAGCTTTGATTCGTTCTGTCTCCCCTCTCAGGGTGTCCTTTGTAATATCAAGGGTTTCCATAAATATTTCTCTTTATATCTGCCTTAACTTGCTATGGCATCTTTTTTGGGTTTTGAGGCCTGCTGAATTTCGGTCAGCTTGGCAAGTCCTTCAACCACGCCGTCAATAATGGCTTCGGGTTTGGCAGGGCATCCGGGCACGTAGACATCAACGGGGATGACCTTATCAACACCGCCGACCACGTTGTACGCTTCCCTGAAAATACCGCCGGACAGCCC
>PIVQ01001921.1 GCA_003354055.1 Desulfobacteraceae bacterium
AGCCGTCGGAATAAGGTGGCCTCAAGAACACACCCCAGCAGGGCCACCAAAGGCAGCCCCAGGCCTAACCCCAGAGCAAAGGAACCGGTCTTCTGCTGGATAACGGCGCACAGATAGGCCCCGATCATGTATAGAGACCCGTGGGCCAGATTGATCAGATTCATGATGCCGAACACAAGGGTCAGGCCCGAGGCCATGAGAAAAAGCATGGTCCCGAGCTGAAACCCGTTGAGGCATTGGACAAGAAAAAGGGAAAAGTCCATTATCTCTACTTCATGTCGCAATCCTGGTTATAGGCATCGCTATGGTCGGTAAATGCCGTTTTCACAATCTGAGTGGTCAGACCGTTTGTATCATCTCGTACTACTTTTCTGATATAGAAGTTCTGGATAGGGAAATGGTTGTCATTAAACTTGAAATTTCCCCTGACCGAATCAAACCGGGCCAGCTTAAGGGCACCACGAAGCGCATCCTTATCCTCAATATTACCACCGACCGCTTTGACCGCAGAGTTGATCAGAAGAGC
>PIVQ01001034.1 GCA_003354055.1 Desulfobacteraceae bacterium
AGCCCGTAGGACTGCTCCAGCCATGCCCCGTACACCACGAATAAATTATCGTTGGCCAGAGACATGAAAAATGAAAACCCCAGGATTCCCAATACCTCGCGGTTTTGGACAATGGTCTTCCAATTGGCCAGGATACTTTGGCCTGAATCTGAGGCTTTTTGCGGGGTCGCATCCCGTGCCTTGTCTTTGGGCATGAATTTCAGGATCAGGAAAAAGCAGACCAGGGACATACTGCCGATGATAAGGAAAGGGGTCTGCCAGGAAAAGCGTTCAATGACAATACCGGCCAGCGGGATGCCGGCCAGGGTAGAGCCTGCCCATGCCATTTCAGTGATGCCGATTACCTTGCCTCTGTGTTCAAAGGGAACATACTCCCCGATATAGGCCTGGAGGCTGGGATCAAATATGGCTTTGGTAAGTCCTGCCATAAACAGGCAGATCATGAGCACGGAAAACATGGGGATAAGCCCTGCTGCAAAGGTGCCGATGGTCAAAAGTCCCACCGCAAAGAGCATGAGCAGTTTATACCCGTATCGGTCGGCAAAGGAGGCGCCCACAGGTCCCAGAACTGCTGTGGCCTGATTTACGGCAATCACCGAGGTAATGGCTGCAAGATTTACATCAAGTCCCCTGGCAAAGGCGGGAGCAAAGGGATAGACCATCCTTCGTGTGACGTTCATCAGCAACTTGGTAAATGTGGTGATACCGATAAAACCGTAAAAGCCTTTGGAATCTTTTGTCATGAAAAGGGGTAGCCTTAGGTTATCGTCAGAATCCGGAGTTTGTCAAAGATCAACAGCAATCCTATGACAATAAGCAGCACACCTGCACATTTATTAATAACGCCTATCAGCCGGGTGGCGCGTTTCATAAAGGTGAGCATGGAGTTGATGAATATGGAAATCAGAATAAAGGGCAGGGCAAGACCTGCGGAGTAGATCGCAAGCAGCCAGACCCCCTGAAGAATGGTTCCCTGGTTGCTGGCAACAACAAGGATGCTGCCCAGCAGGGGACCTATACAGGGGCTCCACCCGGCTCCGAATGCCATGCCGATTACAAAGGTACCGGCCAGGTGAAAGGGCTGCTCTTTTACGTGAAATCGTTTTTCAAACTGGAAACTTTTAATATTGATGATGCCTAAAAGATGGAGGCCGAATATGAGGATAATACCGCCACCCATATACCTGACGATCCATGAGTACTGAGATGCCAGGCCCCCTAAAAAAGAGGCGGATGCCCCGAACAGAATAAAGATAAAAGAAAACCCGGCCACATAGGCAAGGGTGGAGAGGATGACCTTTCGTCTGATCTCTTTGTTGTCTGCGGTGAGTTCATCAACAGACAGTCCGGTGATAAAAGAAAAGTAAGCCGGAATCAAGGGCAATACACAGGGGGATAAAAACGAAAGCAGTCCGGCAACAAATGCAGCCGGAAAGGTGATGGTTTCAGTAAACAAAAGAGATTTCCTTTCTGATTTCCTTAGGGTCATTTGGCTTCACACACCCTAATCATTTTCATTTGGGTTTGCAAGGGCGCAAGGCGGGGAACAAAAAATATTCATATTTTTACTTCCAATAGAATTCCGGTGAAATAGAAGTACTATTTGCGATATTGTAAATTTGTCTGCTTGTTTTTGCGGTTTTCCATTCATTCCTTGCCAAATGGGCGGTTGCAGGATACGGCTGCGCGTTAAACAGGCTATCATTTTTTTTCAGACTATTATAAAGTAATTTCGCAAAAATGATTGCAACAACCGCGATTGACCTTGGGAAACCACCCGGGCGATCCAAACAAACGGAGTATTAAAGATGTCGAAAAAGAAAAAAGAAGTCACATTGATGGACAAGGTCGTATCTCTTTGCAAACGTAGAGGTTTTGTATATCCCGGATCAGAGATTTACGGCGGACTTGCCAATTCCTGGGACTTTGGCCCCCTTGGTGTGGAACTGCTCAACAACCTTAAAGCAGCCTGGTGGAAAAAATTTGTCACCGAACGGATCGATATGGTGGGCCTGGATGCCGCCATTCTCATGAATCCGGACACCTGGGTGGCATCCGGCCACGTAGGCAGTTTTTCCGATCCCCTTATGGACTGTAAGCAGTGTAAAGCCCGTGATAGAGCGGATAAACTCGTGGAGGGCTGGCAGTTTGACAACGACTCCGA
>PIVQ01001922.1 GCA_003354055.1 Desulfobacteraceae bacterium
TGTAGTATCTGAAGCCGTAGTATGACAGTCCTGTCTCAACATCAAAATACTTACTTGAAAAACGGTGAGTGAAGGCCTCGGGCATTAGCCCTGATGCTTGAGTAATGTTGCCATAAGGATCGTATTCGTAATGGGCGGCGATGGTACCGTTGGTGGAGACGTAGTCTGTTACGTTGCCGTTGGCATCAGCCACTGCATAGTGGCAGTTAACAGCAGATCCGTTATCAGTTATTTGGGCCAAAAGTCCTCCCACACCTCCTGCGCTTTGGAGGCTTTGTGACAAATCTAATCCCCACGTGTAGTAATTGGTCGCAGAACTGGAATTTTCAGCAATCAAATTCCAGCCGTCGTAGAGAAACTTTGCTTCGGTTATCAGTTCCCATTTATTGGTTACCAGTTGATAGGTATCTTTCTTGATGCGGCGACCTTGGTGGTCGTAAGCGAACTCGCATCTGAATGCGCCGTTTGTTGGCGAGAGCGGTTCAACTGCAACGAGACGGTTTTCGCCATTCCAGGTGTACGAACT
>PIVQ01001035.1 GCA_003354055.1 Desulfobacteraceae bacterium
CAGTTTCCCTTGCATCTTTTTGATATCTGGAATTAACTGGCTATCTGAAATATCGTTACTTTTTAGCTGGGGAATTACAATCATAATCAGAATTCTTTATCATAAAGGCTTATCGTAATTCTACACTTCTGATTTCATCAAGCGTTACACCACCTACTCCATAATTTTCATCTTCATGTTCATTAATAATTATAGAAAATGCTTGTATAGGAATGTTTGTAACTTCCACGGCACCCTTGGTAAGAGTTTCAATTAATTGTTTTTTCTGTTTAGAATTAATTGACTTCTTTCCAATATCAATTTTTATAACCGGCATTAACAATCCTCCTTTATATTGTTCATCATGAAAATCTACGGTTTGTCCGTCAACATTCCGTTGTTAAGATCCGTTTAAAATTTTTATCAGTTAGGCTGAGTGTCAAAAAAAAACCTCCCAGGTAGTTGGCGCGGCATTTCCTATGGCAGCCATCCACGTAGGCCTTTACTTTTACGTGGGCGATTTTAATTTGACCCCGCGCCTTAATAGTTGAAGGTCAAAAACCTGTCGGGTTTTTAAAGTTCTTATCAAGAAAACTGCCTTCAATATTATTTGCCATTTCCACAAATCTGTTGGCGGGCATTGAAAATAACATCATATCTTCAGGGACATAATTTCTGGCCATTGTGTCCATTAGCCCGATAATACATTTTGGATTTTCCTGAAATTTTTCATGATAGGGAGTTGTGAAGATAGACTGACAACCTGAAGCATCAGGTATCAATACATTATCGGTATTTGCCATCCTATCGTAACTTGACAGGGTTACTAACTTTGCAAGGTTGGTTGTACTTGCCGGGAAAAGATTCGCAACTTCAATCTTTCTGCTATCATCAATATTCTCAAGTTTTTCCATATACAGATATTTGCCTTTTGGCGGATAAATAAGGGTTGCTGACCATTTGGTATATGCTTTCGAAATTTCAATATCCTTACAAAATCGTTCTACTTCAGCGAGAAAAACGCCACCATCATCCTCAAGTTCAGTAAAACCAAAGTATTCAGCAGGACCAGCGCAGGCTTTATCATTATCTTCCGAAAACCGGATAATTTTATTTTTATTCATCATCATCTTCAGATACATGAACATGCATACCCATTTATCCTTTCTAAAAATAAATGACTCTTCCATTTCCTCTGAAGAATAATACCAGCCAACAGCAGGATAATTAAAAGATAATACTTCTGAAAATTTTCTTAGGCTTTCTTTGACTATTTTGGCATTCATTATTTCCTCCATCACATGTAAGGATCGGTTCCAAAATTACTTGGTCTTTTGTTTCCAAAATACCCAGTCTTTTAAGGGGTTTTGGAAATAATTTAGATCAAGTTCTTTTGTAACGATTCCTAAGCTTGGCAATACCCATTTCCGGATCAGGCCCGGTCTCAAATTAAAACCACCCAGGTAGTTGGCGTGGCATTCCCATCCACGGCCATTCACGATGGTTAATTTTGCTCCGGAAGATTTGATTTTGACGCCACGCCTTAGTACTTGCCATGATTAATAGTTGACTAATAAAAACTAAAATAGACTTTTACCGTCACAGGAGTCTTTTCAATTCATGCTTTTCAATTGTCCAAACGTGCGCTTTTTATTTTACCTGCCTTATCGTTAACCATCTCTGCTTTCAAAGGATGATCAACTCTCTTTAACAGGTATGCAGATGTCGACATCAAAAAAGTGATGACCATTGATGAATTTTTCCCCGTGGCATCTCTCAAATGATTCCCGGTTGTCCCATTCATAACCACTATTCACAAGCCATTGGGAAAACATCCAATCCCAGGCGTCAGCGAACTCATCCCTTTTGATCAGAAAGCGGCAGACACCAAACTTCCCCCCGCAAATTTTTGTTATCCCAACAGGTCCTGATGAATTTACAGAATCCATTATTGGAATTGCCACCATGACCCTTAGTTTTTTATCTTCTGTGATATTAGGGTCGTCATGGTATATATTCCATACGATAGTGTTGTCATCGACCAATTCACGTGCAGCAGCCCACAAAAAGAGTTGGGTGTGTAATTCCCCAAATAGAACTTCACCGCCATGGTAGGGGCCAATATTACGAATGTAGGCGAACTTCAAAGGAAGGATCTCTTCAATAAAAACCTGTCGAATTGA
>PIVQ01001036.1 GCA_003354055.1 Desulfobacteraceae bacterium
TCGATGAGGTCTCCCCAAAAGCCCACGTAGGTCAGGCCCAGGATGATCAATACGGGAATGATCATGCCTGTGGTCCGCCTTGTCAGTTCAATGGCGGCAAGGATGAGAATAACCCCGAATACCCATTCGGGGAGGATCATCCTCACCCCCCTGTCGTAAATCGCATCTTCCATGGCCACCATGTAAACGGCGGAAAAAGCAGCCAGAACACCCAAGCCCATATCAAACAAGACAGTGGTTCCGTTCGGCCGGTCCTTGCCGCCCAGGGGATAGAGCAGGGGGCACATCAGGGCAAACCCTGCAAAATGAATGGCATTCCGCCAGAGTCCCGGCAACATCCCGAAGGTGTTGAAATAGATGTGCACCAGGGCAATTCCTGCCCCGAGTATCAGCAATACTTTTTCTTTCTTGTCTTCCATGGAATGCGGCCTCCTTTTCTACCAGTTAACCAAGGTCTTTTTGCAGTCTGCTGTCCGGGCGCGCCCGGACAGCAGACGGTTTTATCCCCGGAGGTATCCGGGGTAAATGGTGACGTTACTATTACTGGGCCACCAGGCGTTCGGGAACGGTCAGGCCGGCTTCTTTGTAATACCTAAGGGCTCCAGGATGCAAGGGCATGGGCAGGCCTTTGATGGATTTTTCCAGTGACATGGCCTTGGTGGCCTTGTGGATCGCCGTCAGGAAGGGCAGGTTCTCGTAGATGGTTTTGGTGATCAGGTAAACTGCCTCTTCGTCCACATCGGCCCGAACCGCCAGGAAGTTGGGCTGGGCTATGGTGTTGATGTCTGCGGCCTGTTTAGGATAGGTGCCGGCCGGGATGACATAGCGGGTCCAGAGGTTAAGACCGCCGTCAGCCTTTGTCATCTGTTCATCCGTAAAGTTTAAAAAGGTGATTCTGTCACCCATGGTGGCAACGGCGCGTGTCACGGCACCCGTGGGAACACCGGCCGGGGTGCTCATGGCCGCTACCTGGCCGTTCTGAAGCGCATCCGCACTGGGGCCGTATCCCACATGGACCAGCTTGAAGTCCTTGTTCATATCAAACCCGAGGTTGTTCATCAGGAAGGTGTTGGACCCCAAGGTGCCGGAGTTCTTTTTGCCCAGGGCCAGGTGTTTTCCAGCAAGGCCCTTTAGATCCTCAACAGTGCCGGCTTTTGCATATTTTGACAGCATGGTGAACTGCTCCACATTCTGCCAGAGCATAGTGATGGACCGCATGTCTTTCTGGGGACCGGCGGATTTGACCGCACCGATGCCTTTCCAGGCCCAGTATCCGTACAACCCCTGAAGAATACCGAACTGTGCCTCGTTTTCCCGGAGCAGTTTTACGTTCTCACCGGAGCCGGCGGAGTTGATGGCGGACATGCCGATTTTGTGCTTGGGCTGAAGTTTGACCTTGATCAGGGTGGACAGGGCAACCCCAACAGGATAAAAGGTGCCGCCCGTGCTGGCCGTTGTCAGCAGGTAGCTGCGTTCATTCTGGCCGGCTGTTCCGGGCATGGTAAAGCCGAATGTCACCATAAGAAGGGTGGAGACTGCCACCAGGGATTTGAGCATACTTAATTTCATCATGTCACCTCGCAATGTTAAACGGTTTATAAATTATTACCCGCAGCTTTATATGAGCAAAGGGTGTGCCAGTGATGGTGGTTTTATAACTATCTGATTTTAAACGGTAATGTGGTGGCGGGGTGGCGGGTGTCGGCGGATTCCTGCCTCAGCCGGAATCCGGGATAGGCGGACTTCCGCCGATGGGCGGGAGGGTTAAGCGGAGTATCAAAAATAAACCGACCAGGTAATTGGCGTGGCATTTCCAGTGACGGCTATCCACTCTGGGTATTTACTTTTACATGGGATATTAAAATTTGATGCCACGCCTTAAGCGTTGGTTCTGGAAAGCTTGTACCGGGCCATCTTCTCGTTCAGCGTTCGCCTGGGAATGCCCAGTTCCGCCATGACCTTGTTGATCTGGCCGCCATGGCGCTTCAGGGAATCCTTGATCAGGTGGCGTTCAAAATGGCGGACCTGTTCGGCAAGGGAGGTACCTTCTTCGGCACTGGTATCCGGGGCCAGCAGTTTCGACAGCCGCTCCTCCCGGGCCAGGTTGGACAGGACATAGCGTTCGGCAACACTTTTGAGTTCCCGGACATTGCCGGGCCAGT
>PIVQ01001923.1 GCA_003354055.1 Desulfobacteraceae bacterium
CATCCTTAAAGACTGCTTCCTGATGATTCCCCCGACACATCACGTGATAGGTCGCATCCGCAAATTCAGCTCGTGGTTTTCTTGCCATGGGATGTACTCAAACAGAAAAAGAAGGCTCGCCAATTAAAATGACGATTTAGGCAGCCTGACCCTTCCCCAAAAAAGGTTAAAAGATAGGACTGACACCTTCCGGCACCTTCCGGTGACACCTTCCGGACACCTTCCGCTTAAAAGATAGGACTGACACCTTCCGCTGACACCTTCTGTCACCTTCCGTTGACACCTTCCGTGTGACACCTTCCGTGACACCTTCCGCTGACACCTTCCGCTGCGTTTTGTTGAACACGTGCTCAATGTCGAGCATGACCTTCGCGATGAAAAAGTAATTCGGAAATATGAGCGTGACCTCGATCGACGCCGTGAAAAAGCTCGACAGGCTGGCCGCAGTCTCTCCCGATTTATCGACACAGGGCAACGAATGGCCAAGCTCTCGCTGCAATATCTACGCTGCTTTCGAAAGCATTT
>PIVQ01001924.1 GCA_003354055.1 Desulfobacteraceae bacterium
GACGATGACCTACTCTCACATGGGGAGACCCCACACTACCATCGGCGATACGTCGTTTCACTTCAGAGTTCGGGAAGGGATCTGGTGGTTCCAACGCTCTATCTTCGTCAAGCAAACTGGCTTGTAATGACTGTCACTTTCATGGGACAGATTACAAATTCTTTGGATATGCCTACACGGATGTAGGTACATGGCTTTGAATGGATCAGCTAGCCATGAAATTTTCTCTTTTCAAGTAAGGAAGTAATCAAGCTTCTCTTGCGAGTGCGATCCTTCAATCAGCTCTTTATAAGAGCGAAAATATTTATACGGTCTTCTTACATAACTCCGTTTTGGCGTTATATAGTCAAGCCTCACGGGCAATTAGTACTGGTTAGCTCAACGCCTTGCAACGCTTCCACACCCAGCCTATCAACGTTGTAGTCTTCAACAGCCCTTTAGGGGAATCTAGTTCCCAGAGAAATCTCATCTTGGAAGGGGCTTCCCGCTTAGATGCTTTCAGCGGTTATCCTGTCCGAACGTAGC
>PIVQ01001925.1 GCA_003354055.1 Desulfobacteraceae bacterium
CCGGTCAGGGAATCCCAGCCCAGGGCCAGAGACAGGGGTACAATAATAACGATCAGGGGCACCAGAGCTTCATATACCCCGACAAAGGCAGCCAGGAACATCATAACAAAGATGATCACCCCCATCAGCCGATATTTATTCTCCTTAAACCGGGCCACGGTTCCTGCGAGCAACTCCTGAAGCACCCCGCCTTTTTCAAGCACGGTAAAGGATCCGCCCAGAAAGATCATAAACAACGAGAGGACCATTACCATGAGCCAATTATCTCCCCAGATCACCTCAACAGGGGCGGTAAACCACCGCCATACAGGATAGGCCGCCTCTTCCAGGTATTGAAAGGAATCGGCGACCACGGCCATGCGCCCATCTGTCTCCACCCGCTGGTAGGCCCCTGCCGGAATCCACCGGGTCAGAAAGCCGGAAAAGGTTATGAGCCCAAATAAAATGCCAAAGGCGGTAAGAAAGGGTTTGAGTCCAATTTTGAGCATGGACTCATCCTGGGAGGTCTGCGGCTCAATGATCTGT
>PIVQ01001926.1 GCA_003354055.1 Desulfobacteraceae bacterium
CAGGCATCGGAATCAAGTATCCGAGACGTTGACTTTGCAGAGGAAGCTTCGACTTACTCCAAGCTGAACCTGCTGTCTCAGACCAGTTCCTATGCCCTGGCCCAGGCCAATGCATCCTCACAGAATGTCATGAGCCTGCTCCAGTAATACCTGAAGTTTAATTGCAGTACCCGCCCCCCGGAAGAAGTCTCTTCCGGGGGGTTTTTATTTGGGAAAATATTTCCTGTTATCCGATAGTTAACCGGAAAATTCTGCTCAATACCGCTCTCTCCCCCACCCGATCCGCAAAGCCATAAAGCACTGATTTAAAAGCGAAAATGACCACCCCCCTTCCATTGGCACAATACTTGCCGTTATAAAGCCTAAATTTGAAAATTTTTTTTTGACCTTGCCCCGATTTAATCGGGGCATTGGTCGCAAATTTAAAAAAGGATTTATTGCTTCAGGGAGGAAAAAGACCATGACCTTAAAAATCAACACCAACATTGCAGCGTTAAATGCTCACAGGAGCATGATAGCCAATGA
>PIVQ01001927.1 GCA_003354055.1 Desulfobacteraceae bacterium
CGCTCCACTTTATTAGGTGAAGTTCAAAAGTATGAAGAGCTTCCAGATCCATTAAATTATTTGGCTTTTAAAGTGCGCTTTATTTTAGAAAATGAAGTTATAAGCTGGTTTCTTTGGCTGCCAATTACCTTCTTTAGCGATAAAACAAAGACAATTAGTCATAAAAAAAGTAATGCAGAACACCTTTCTATGGACGCTTGGCCGCAATTTGCAGTACAAGGCAAAATAGAAATGGCAAAGAAGAAAGTGACCCTTAAACAGCTAAAAGAGTGCATGAATGGCAAACTTTTGCCGATTGAACTTAATGAGCCGGCATTGTTTAAACTCGGTAATAAAAATATTTTTAAAGGCCAGGTTGTAGAACAAGATACAGGCCTAGCATTTCAAATCACAGAATTAACAAATAAAGAAACGAGTAGTATAAATTATGAATGAAAATCTTGATAACGCTTTAGCTGGTTTAGACCTAGATGCAATGGATGACTTTGAAGGGAAATCGATAACACAAGGAAATGCTGAAAATAT
>PIVQ01001928.1 GCA_003354055.1 Desulfobacteraceae bacterium
GCTTTCCTTCCCCAGACATCTCCCAGATAGCCTGACGGCACCTCCAGTACAACAATGGCAAAGGAATACACAGCCTTCAGCAGAAACAGATCCTGGGTAGACAATCCGTTTTCCTTGTAGAACAGGAACAAAATGGGCATGGTCAGCATCAACCATTTGGACAGCTTGATGATATACAGTCTGAAAATATTGGATTGGGCAGCCTGGAACATGATTCCTTCCTATGCTAATGCACTTAAAAGGCCGGGATGATAACAGATTTGAAATGAATACACCATAGGATTTTCAGATGTTCTGTATGCCGGATTTATCGGCACATACCCGGGGATACCAATGTTTGGAACCAATCATCCTGCTTTTTTATGTAGTATTTTCCGATTGTATTTTTTATTTACCCGGAATGCTTAATCTTCAATGAGCCTTGACTGGCATCACAAAAACAAAATCAACGTTACGAATAATATCATTGATATCTTGAATGTCTCCTGGCAATTTTTATTAGGATAATAATCCTTGAGTGCAAT
>PIVQ01001037.1 GCA_003354055.1 Desulfobacteraceae bacterium
AGGAATCGTTACAAAATAACTTGATCTAAATTGTTTCCAAAACCCCTTAAAAGACTGGGTATTTTGAAAACAAAAGATCAAGTAATTTTGGAGCCGATCCTTAGTCTTTTCTATTCAATCACAGCAGGTTCCATAAAGTATTTATCCAGAATTTTTTTAATGGTTCCATCTTTATACAATTCCATAAAACCATTATTGAACTTATCGACGATTGATTTATCATTAAAGTTTTTTGAAAAACCGATATAATAATTCAACTCTCTTTGCTTGCCTGCATATCTCAAGTTAGTCAGATTGATTTTTTTGATCATAGCAGCACCTACGTCTCTATTGGAGAAGACGGCCTCCACCCTGCCACCGGACAATTTCTTAAACCCCGATTCATCATCCGGCCGCATGTCTATGTTTAAATCTCCAATGTTTGCCTTAATTTTTTCCAGGGATTTAGATGTGTTGGAAGGGCCGAAAACACCAACCTTATAACCTTTGATGTCAGACTCGTCCTTGAATTCAAGAGGGTTGTCATCCTTTACAAAAAATCCGTATTCCGTTTTCAATATGGGAGGGGTAAAATAAAGCCATTCAGCCCTTGTCTTATTCCAGCCAATAACAAACATGGCATTGGCCTTTCCTGCTTTTACCTCTTTTTGCGCCCTTGTCCACGGCAGAAGCCTGAAAGAACAGTCCACGTTGATCTTTTCACATACAGCCTCAATGATATCAACTCCAGGCCCTTTGATTTCGCCGTCAATCTTATAACTGAAAGGCGGGAAATCCTGGGTATTAAATACAAGGTTTTGACCAAGTGCAAAACCTGAATAAATGAATACAAACATGACCGCAACCCAAAAGATTTTTAATGATTTAACCATATCATTCTCCTTTGTAAAAAATGTTAATCAACGACTACTACGAATTATTTTGAGGTCTGTTTCAGAGCTTAATCAAATTATACTTGAGCAAACAGAAAGTATCAATAATTATAATGATTTATTAATAGAAACCATTTTTGAGAACGGGGTGTCTTTGAAAAAAACGGAGAAATCGATCTGTGGCGGGTTCTTAGTATCAACAGATCCGAGTTCGACTATTTTTGCAGTAAATCCATTTTGCTTTAGATAATCGGCGATTACGGTTATGGAATCGTCGGTTATTTGTGGATCTGATTCGGGATACCTGTTGTACACCACGCCTTTCAGGTCTATATCCCTCTGCTTTAAGGCATCAAGGGACAGCAGGGTATGGTTGATGCTGCCCAGTTTTGAGGAACTGACAAGGACCACTGGGATCTGATGGGTTTCAATATAATCAAGTATGGTCGTTTTCCTGTTCAGGGGTACCTGGAGTCCGCCGGCGCCTTCAACCAGAACCAGGTCAAATTTTTTTTTGAGGGCAAGTGTTTGCCGGCGGATAACCCCCGGATCAATCTGTCGACCTTCCATCTCGGCAGCAAGATGGGGAGAGGCCGGATGCTTAAAAAGATAGGGGCATGTCAGATGCTGCCTGTCTTCACTGAACAGATCCACACCCATTAAACTGCGGTGGAGTAAAATGTCTTCTGAAAAATCAATACACCCTGTCTGGACCATTTTCTGGGTGATTAAGTTAATGCCTTTTTGACGTAAAAATCTTGCAATCATGCCTGCGGCAATACTTTTTCCGATATCCGTGTCTATGCCGGTTATCAATAGTTCATTATTCATTTTTTATCCCCTTCCAGAACGGATTTGATCAGATCAGGCAGTTCTGCCAGATCTTCAGGTGTGATATCTGCTGTCAGAGATATCCTTACCCGTGATTGATTTTGGGGTACAGTAGGCGGACGGATGGGGAAATTAGCTGTATAAGTCACGGATGGTCCTTTTTATGCCGTAGGTCAGCAGCGTGAGATCTTCATCGTTGATAATAAACGGCGGCATTGTATAGATAAGTTTTCCAAAGGGTCTTATCCAGATTCCGTTTTTCACAAATTCTTTCTGGATCCTTTCAACATCCACCGGAGCTTTCATCTCAACCACACCGATGGCCCCTAAAACCCTCACATCCTGCACACAGTCAAGGGCGTTCAATTCGTTCAAGCCGGTTGAAAGCTGTTCTTCTATATGATTGATCTGTTCACAGAGGGGATAAGACATCAGCAGTTCAATACTGGCAAC
>PIVQ01001929.1 GCA_003354055.1 Desulfobacteraceae bacterium
CATGGTTCCACCCTGGGCGGTATGTCCATGGGTGGCAGCACCAACCGGGTTAAAACCTATCAGCCACTGCTCAACCCGTCTTCAAAACTTCCCGCCACCTATTTTTACCGCAAGCCCGAAGGATTCACTGACGCGGAATTTAGCGCTCATTGTGCAGATGCCCTTGAGAAAGAGATCCTGAACCTCGGCCCCGAAAACGTCCTGGCCTTTCTGGCAGAGCCCATTGTCGGATCCGCAGGCGGTGCCATAGTACCGGATGATGACTATTGGCCCAGAATCAGGATTATCTGTGACAAGTACGATGTCCTGCTCATTGCCGATGAAGTTATGACAGGATTCGGCCGTACCGGCAAGGCATTCGGGGTGGATCACTGGCAGGTGATTCCGGATATTATCGCCTCTGCTAAAGGGATGGCAGCCGGATATATCCCCACCGGCGGCATTTTTGTCAAAGAAAAGATCATTGAGGCCCTCAAACAGGGCAGCGGCGGATTTATTCACGGCCATACCTATAATGCAAATCC
>PIVQ01001038.1 GCA_003354055.1 Desulfobacteraceae bacterium
ACCGAATAGGCAGGAGGCCTTACGGCCTCCAACCCTTCTAAGAACCGGACGTGCGTCTTTCAACGCATCCGGCTCAAGCATTTGTAAGGCTCACCCTTGGGGGGCGACCCAGCTGTTTAACTTCGCTTCTTTAACTTCTTCTTAACGTACTCTTTTGCGGACAGGGCTCCAAGTTGTTTCGCGGCGCGGTTGTGGCGGCGCTCATAGAAATAACCGGCATACTCCTTGGTGTATGGATTCGCATCGGCTTTGATTTTCACGAATCGGCTTCTTGGCAGATCGTGAAGGCGGATGACGCTGTAGACTTTTACGCAACGGTCTGCGGTGATATGCTTGACGGCAAACCGTGAGGGTCGTCCGCCGGCTGTCCAGTATCGTTTGATGAGCCAATGTTTTGACTTTTTAGGGTGACGCTTTCGCAGAATGCGCCACAGTTGCTCGAACACATAGGTGTCGATGCGGGAGAAGGCTTCGGATGAAACCACGTGTTTATGGTAGTTTCCCCATCCTCGCAACGTCTGGTTTAACGCTTTGATCAGCGCGGGGGCGGGACTGGCAACGTGTTTGCGCATCAGGTCGCCGAGCTTTCGGATGATGCTCTTGATGGCGTTCTCCGACGGGGTGATATGGAGTTTTCCACCCTGCTTCCGGAAGGTCTGTCCCAGGAATGTAAACCCTTGGGTGATGTGCGTGATGACGGTTTTCTCCTGCGAGAGTTCGAGTCCGCGCTCGGAAAGAAAGGCTTCGATGGCTGGTCTGACGTGTTGCTCAAGGATCGTTTTCGATTTCGCAGTGACAATGAAGTCGTCTGCGTATCGCACGAAGTTGATCCTTGATCGGCGCGGGGCCGATTTCAGGACGACACGCTCCAGCCCATCGAGGGCCATGTTGGAGAGCGTGGGGCTGATGATGCCCCCTTGCGGCGTCCCTTTACGACTGGGGTACAGTCGTCCGTTTTCGACATATCCTGCTTGCAACCATTTGGACAGAATACCTTTGTCCATCGGGATGTGATCCAGCATCCACTGGTGGTTGAAGTTATCGAAACAACCTTTAATGTCACCTTCAAGTACCCATGATGCAGAGTTCGGTTTCGACAGCGCATTAAACGCCGCCTGTATCGCGTCATGACAGCTACGACCTTCGCGGAATCCGTAGGAATTCCGGTCGGCTCTCGTTTCGGCAACGGGCGCAAGCGCCAGTTTATGCAGAAACTGCATGGCTCGATCCCTCATCGCGGGAATACTTAATGGCCTTTTCTTTCCATTCTTCTTCGGAATGTAAATCCGACGAAGCGCAAGCGCGCGGTATCCGCGTTGCTTAAGGCCGAGAGCGGCCTCTACTTTTTGACGGACATTGTGCCACACAATGCCATCCACTCCGGGAGTCCTTCTCCCTTTGTTTGAAGTTACGCGCTTCACCGCCCACAGTTTGGCGGAAAGCGATCGGGACAGGATCCGTTGTAAACTCTTCACCTTGCCCCAGCGTTGTTGTTCTATAGCTTTTGCGATACGCACTTGCAGTCGACGCACATCCGCCTGAATCCTGGCCCAGTCCACACGGGGCCATAACTCAGGGTTTTCAATGAGTGCACCAGCCGTTACGGCCATCTTTTGCTTTCCCATCGCCTGTCGATTCTCCAAATTCTCTCGCAAACAAACACCCGTCGGACGTGGGCCCCCGTTTCAGCCGTTTCTGTTCCGGCATTTTAGAGCGATCCATATTGCGGCAACGCCGTTCAGATCGTATCCCCAATGTCACCTCGGGGCCTTTGCTTTTTCCGACATCTCAACGTCGTCCGTCCCTCGGCCTGCCTCACGGTTGGCTTGCCGCTTGCGACTGCGGCGGACTGACGACTTTTCCATGTTCCGTATAACTCTTCTTTTAGATGGATCGTATAGGCCTTCAGCCTTGAACGACGGTTCATTGTTATCTGTTACTCGCTATGAGGAGGTTCCTGACAACTTATAACTGATCCCTGATAACCGGAGCCATTGGCTCCCCAAATGATTGACTTAGGCGGCACCTGTACGCCGACGGCTTAATGTATTCCGTGCAGACACGTTAGAAACCTGCAACTCAGCCGCACCCGCAAACACAAGGAAACGGGTCATTCACCTATTAATCTTCGTAGGCTGTGGCTTGTGACGACGC
>PIVQ01001039.1 GCA_003354055.1 Desulfobacteraceae bacterium
ATTGAATCCCCGACCCATAAAATTTTCTTCTCAGGCGACTCCGGATATTTCAAGGGATTCGCCACCATCGGCCGTGCCCTGGGCCCCTTTGACATGACCTTTCTTGAGTGCGGGGCCTATGATCCCTCATGGCACGGGGTACACATGTATCCCGAAGAAACGGTAAAGGCACATCAGGACCTTGGGGGCAAAATTCTCCACCCCATCCACTGGGGAACATTCAACCTGGCCCTTCATTCCTGGTACGATCCCATGAAACGGCTGAAAACAGCAGCAGATGCATCCGGCATAACCATCGCCACCCCCATGGCAGGAGGGACCGTTGATTTTAACACCCTTGGATCCCCCTGGTGGGAAGCACCCATGCATGAAACCTTATCGACTAAATAAAGGACAAATCATGACACAGAATAAATGGGATGCAAGCCACATCCCCGACCAGACCGGCAAAACCGTTATCGTAACCGGCGCCAACTCCGGCATCGGATTTGAAACCGCAAGGGCCCTGGCAGAAAAAAATGCCGGCGTTATCCTGGCCTGCAGAAACCGGGACAAGGGGCAGGCTGCCGTGGAAAAGATCCGGAACGACCACCCCCATGCAGACGTGCGTTTCCTTTCCCTGAACCTTTCAGACCTGGCATCCGTAAAAACATTTGCCGATCAGATTAACCGGGACTATTCCAGACTTGACCTTCTCATCAATAATGCCGGGGTAATGATCCCGCCTTACGGGAAAACCGCAGAGGGATTTGAACTTCAGATGGGCACCAACCATCTCGGGCATTTTGCCCTGACAGGCCGGCTGATTGAAATGATACGAACTACCCCTGAAAGCCGGATTGTCTCGGTGAGCTCCATGGCGCACAAGGGCGGTAATATAGACTTTTCAGACCTGCACTGGAACCATCGAAAGTATAAACCCTGGAAGGCATACGGGGACAGTAAGATTGCCAATCTTTACTTTATCTTCGGCATGGCCGACCGGCTGGCAGCCGAAGGCTCCCAAGTGATCACGGCAGCTGCCCATCCCGGATGGACGGCCACGGAACTGCAGCGCAATTCCGGCCTGGCCTCTTTCTTCAACCCGTTCTTTGCCCAGAACACAACCATGGGAGCGCTTCCCACCCTGAACGCGGCCTGCGGTCCGGATGTTACGTCAAAGGATTATTTCGGCCCCGGCGGCAGATTTGAAGTCAAAGGCTATCCCATGAAGGTCCGGGCCAGCAGCCGGTCACGGAACAAAGAAATCGGCGACCGCCTCTGGAAAATGTCCGAAAAACTCACCGGAGTGACATTCTGACCCTCTATATTCCCTTGAACCTGGCCTCCCGCCGCTCCATAAAGGAGGTCAGCCCCTCTTTTACGTCCTCACTGCCCATCAGGGGCAGAAGATCCGGAAGCAGACGTTCAATGGCGGCCTGATCCCCTTTGGTCCGGGCAATTCTGGCCGAGCGCAGGGTAGCCATAACCCCGAGGGGGGCCTGGCGTGATATGGTCTGGGCAATCTCCAGCGCCTTGTCCAGGGCGGCCCCGTTTTCTACCACCTCCTGAACCATTCCCAGGCGAAAGGCCTCCTGGGCCGTAATCTCGTCCGCAGTGAGAAGATACCGCATGGCATTGCCCCAGCCGATCTCCTGAAAGAGCCGGACCGTTGCCCCTCCCACCGGATAAATCCCCCGCTTGATCTCGATCTGGCCAAACCTTGTATTCTCCTGCGCCACCCTTATATCCGTTGCCAGAAGCAGTTCAATCCCAAGGGTCAGGCAGATGCCCTGGACCGCCATGACCACAGGCTTGCCCACCTGGTTTTCAGGGTCCAGTCCCAGGGGATCCATGCCCTCTTCAGGCAGTTCCGGGAAACTTCCTCTGGAAAAGCAGTCGGCCCATTGCGGCAGGTCCAGACCGGCGGTAAAATGATCACCTTTGGCATACAGCACCCCGCATCTCAGTTCGGGATCCCGGTGTAATTGACCGTAAGCCGCACTCAGTTCCCGATACATATCCAGATCAAAGGCATTCCGCTTGTCGGGCCGGTTCAGTCCCATGAGCAGGACATGACCGTCTGTCGTAATCTCCACCTTGCTCATTCATTTATCCTTAATTTTATTATTCTTTATACAATTTCCCCTGAAAGGAATCTCTTTTCTCAAGGG
>PIVQ01001040.1 GCA_003354055.1 Desulfobacteraceae bacterium
TAGTAAAAGACATCCTCTCCTGAAAAGGCTTTGATATCCTTGTGCTCTGCATACCGGTTCACGGGATCGGAAATGGAGAGCATTCTGGATACAAGAGACTGGCTCATTTCAGACGGAATCAGGTTGATGCAGTCCTGCTGGCGCCAGGAGTGGTTGTCCAGGGCTTTGTTCACCAGGGCTTTGGCAGCCGGTTGGATCTCCGCCTCATCTTCCTTTTGGGTGGCCTGTTCCAATTGATTATAGGGAATGCTCCGAACGTAGGGCGGGGCGTCGGCGCGCATATGATACGGTACCACCTGGGCCGCCACCCTTTTTTTTCGGATTTCGATTTCCAGTGTATCCCCGTCTTTGATGGTGCTGTCAATAAGGCCAAGGGCCATTGCCCTGCGCTTGGGTTTATCTTCGAATTCTCCGAGCAGGCCCTGGCCCTCACCCGCAAGATAGGGCACCATGGTACCTGAGGTCACGTAGCCTACATGGTTGTCATTGATAAAAATCTTATACCCTTCCCTGGCAATGCCTTTGCCGGTTACGGCAATGGGCATGACGATTCGGGGCAGGGCAGGGGCCGGGGTGGTAGATTTGCCTTCCATGGCAGAAGAAAAGGCCTGGAATTGTTCATAAAGGGCCTGTTTCCCGATAAAATCGCCTTTTAAGGGCGAAAAGGAAACTGCAAATTTGGAAAGTTTGGAAGCAAACAGGGGGATTTCTTTGCCGTCGTGATCAGTACCCAGTTCATGACCGTATAGGGGCAGGCCCGCTTCCAGGCGGAGGGTATCCCGGGCACCAAGACCTATGGGTGTAACCCCGGCATCAACCAGAGTATCCCAGATGAGGCCGGCATGGGCATTGTCGACAAATAATTCAAATCCCAGGGGTTCTCCCGTATAGCCGGTCCGGGCAAGATCCACTGCTGCATCGCCGATCCGGACTGTGGATAAATTGTTACGGGCCGGTTCCGGTAAGTGGCCCTCGGTGATCAATGACAATAAAATCGGTTTTGCCTTTGGGCCCTGGAGGGAGATCATTGCCTTGTCAAAGGTCTTGTCCGCCATTTCAACACCGGCAAATTTTGTAAGGTTGGCCTTGAAATGGGCCACATCTTTTTCACGGTTGGAGGCGTTGACCACCAGAAGATATTCATCGGCGGCAAATCGGTAGAGATAGGCATCGTCAATGGCGCCGCCGGCCTCATTCTGGATCAGTGTGTACTGGCTTTCTCCCACCGACAGAGCTGCGGCATTGTTGGTCAGTACGTGCTGAAGGAAATCAAGTACACGATCTCCTTGAAAGTAGAGCCTGCCCATGTGGGATACGTCAAAAAGACCTGCGTTAGTTCTCGTGGCCATATGCTCTTTTATAATACCGCTTGGATACTGGATGGGCATTTCCCATCCGCCGAACTCAACCAGCTGGGCATTCAGTTTTTGATGGTTTTCAAGAAAAACAGTCTGTTGTAATTCGCTCATAACTCCCCCGTGAGGCTTGGTTAATATGTGTTATTAATAGTGGTATTAAAGTGCAGTGTATAAAATTAAATCCAAGGTAAAATCTGTAGTCTAAATTTAGGGTTTCTGTCAATGCGTATTCTCTTTTGTCCGTGAAAAACCTGCTAAAATGGCCAGTAGGGCCAGAATGCTGCCTATGCCAGAGACCAGACTTATGCCCATAAGACCGTGCCCCGTCCATATCAGACCGCCTGCAAAGGCGCCGATGACACGCCCTATACCGCCAATGGCATAAAAGGCCGACATGGTGGATGCCCGCAATTCCGGGACCAGTTCCGTGCTCAGACTCATTGAGGTGACAATGGTGAACTCAAAGCAGAAAAACACCATGAAAAGGCCTGCCAGGACAAAGGGCAGCCCTATGTCAGCTAACGGAAGAACAAGGTAGGCCGCAGCACTCAGGCTCGTGCCGATGATCACCGAACGTTTAAGGCCGATCCGGTCTGAAAAAACGGCTGTACAGCCCTCTCCGAGAATTTCTGATACACCGATGAGGATGGTGCCGAAACCAATGGCGGCAAGCGACAGCCCGTAGGACTGCTCCAGCCATGCCCCGTACACCACGAATAAATTATCGTTGGCCAGAGACATGAAAAATGAAAACCCCAGGATTCCCAATACCTCGCGGTTTTGGACAATGGTCTT
>PIVQ01001930.1 GCA_003354055.1 Desulfobacteraceae bacterium
TTTTTCATTCGGTTGTAAAGGGTGGCGCGTTTCATGCCCAGGATCCGGGCTGCGCCGTCAGGGCCGCTTTGTTTGCCGTTGGTTTTTTCTAAGACGTGAAGGATGTACCGTTTCTGGATTTCTTCCATAGTGGGAAGATCGTCAAAGGGGTTGGGGCCGGCAGGTTCGCAGGAATTGGTCCTGGGCAGGTTGAACTCAAGGTTGTCGTCCGGGGACAACAGAACGGTGCGCTCCATGACATTCTTGAGTTCCCGGATGTTCCCGGGCCAGTGATAGGCCGTGAGAACCGCTTCATTGGTTTTGGACAGGTCAATATCTTTCTTATGGTACTTTGCCCCGTATCTTCTTACGAAATACCGGGCCAGCATGGCCACATCCTCCTGCCGCTCCCTTAGGGGCGGGACATACAGGGGCACCACATTGATCCTGTAATACAGGTCTTCCCTGAAGGTGCCTTTTGCCACCATCTTGGCAAGATCCCTGTGGGTCGCGGCCACAAGCCGAAAGTCGGAAGATATTTCGG
>PIVQ01001931.1 GCA_003354055.1 Desulfobacteraceae bacterium
TCCCCCCCCCCCAAAGATTTGGGGGGGGGGGGAAAACCCCCCCCCCCCCACGAAAAATTCCGTGGGGGGGGGAAATTATTTTATACCTCTCAGTACTCAGGTACTGTTTTGTTAGAGAAACTTTCAGAAACTTCTATTATTCTAAGTAAAAATTCATATGTTACAGTGTTGTTTGAAAAATTTTCGGCCTGCGGCCGGCAGTTCAGGAGTGTACATTGTTTTTCGTATCGACACCATGGCAACTTTGAGACATATTCATGACAAGATAAAATCATTTTAGTCTAATGGCTCAACAGGTAGACGGTTATTGATAAGTTTTGAAATTTTAAATAATCATTTACTGTCCTTGAGAAACACAATTCGCAACAATGCGCATGATTCAGTTCAGAATTGTCAAAGAATCAACTTCGCGTTCTGATTTTGATGTGGAACTCTGTATTCAGGATTCACAAAACTTGTGGAAAAACATAACGCTGGTTCAATCAGCCTGCGGACATGGCTCTTGTCCGGTACTCCTCACAAT
>PIVQ01001932.1 GCA_003354055.1 Desulfobacteraceae bacterium
GAATCGGAATTTTATTCTCCATTACGGAGATTTGACCGATTCAACAAATTTGATTCGGATTCTGCAGCAGGTTCAACCTGATGAGGTCTATAATCTTGCAGCGCAGAGTCATGTGGCAGTGTCTTTTGAATCTCCTGAATATACGGCAGATACTGATGCGTTGGGGCCGTTGCGTCTTTTGGAGGGAATTCGATTGCTGGGACTGGAAAAGAAAACCAGGTTTTATCAGGCATCAACATCAGAGCTGTACGGTAAGGTTCAGGAGACGCCACAAACAGAAACGACACCGTTTTATCCCAGGAGCCCCTATGCTGCCGCCAAACTTTATGCTTACTGGATAACGGTAAATTACAGGGAAGCATATGGCATGTATGCCTGCAACGGCATTTTGTTTAATCATGAATCTCCTTTGCGAGGAGAAACCTTTGTCACCCGGAAAATCACTCGGGCTCTGGCCAGGATTAGTTTGGGGCTTCAGGATTGTCTTTATCTTGGTAATCTGGATGCTAAGAGGGACTGGGG
>PIVQ01001041.1 GCA_003354055.1 Desulfobacteraceae bacterium
ACCTTTCTTTCTCCCCTCCAAAAATAGTCGAATTAAATTTAATTTACTTGGAAAATTCATTGCATTGGTAGAAAAGAGTTTTGAACGTTTCATGAAGTATTCAGGTTTAAGTTTGATGAACTCGTAAAAAGCAAAGTCACAACATAACTATTTAATTTTATTGGAAATACTTATAATTTTACTTGACTTTCTTTTGATAATTTTGAATAATATCGTCAATATTATCAATACATTAAGGTTAATCAAATGATCCGTGTAAATGATCACAATCAGCTCCATCTTTTCGATCCCTGGGATTTTTTAAGCCCAAAGCGTAGAAAATTGCTCGATATGTCTTGGGCTGGTCTTTTCCAAAAAGAAATCCTCCGTTCACTTCCGATCAATCTGATCAAACCCTGCTTTTCGAAGGTGACAGGACGTCCGACTAAAGAGCTTTATACTATGCTTGGCGTTCTGTTGCTCCAGCAAGCCCATGATCTGACTGATGAAGAAACAGTCTCTCAACTGGCATTCAATATCCAATGGCACTATGCTTTGAATCTTATAGATGAGTCCGATTCAGCCAAATACCTGAGTCTGAAGACTCTTTGGACTTTTCGGCAACTCATGATCGAAAAGGAAATGGACAGTGCTTTGTTCAATGAGGTTACCGATAAGCTTGCTCAAGTATTCCAGGTTAACGCAGACAACCAGCGAATAGATTCGGTTCATATAAAATCCAATATGCGCCGCCTTGGGAGAATCAGTATTTTCACAACATGTATCAATAAATTTCTGGTTAACCTGAAACGCAGCCATTCAGAGCATTTTTCTGATATCAATGCGGATGTTATTGGAAAGTACATTTCAGAAAAAGCATTATCCTGCTTTTCCATGGTCAAACCATCGGAATCCACCAAAACCCTATCCGATGTCAGCAAAGATCTTTATGACCTGATTGAGCAGTTCAAAGGCTGTCCCGATGTGAAATCCATGTACAGTTATAAGCAGCTTGAAAGGGTATTAAAAGAACAATGCAACCTGAAACCGGATACAGATGAGCAAAAGGTCAAACTCAAAGCGCCAAAAGAGATCCCCTCGGATTCACTTCAAAACCCTTCAGATCCAGATGCAAGTTACAGCGGCCATAAAGGACAAGGATACCATGTCCAGGTTGTTGAAACCTTTACTGAAACTCAGGACGAAGACGCGAAGAATCAAACCCTCAATCTCATCACCCATGTTGATGTGGAGACTGCCTGTGAAAGCGATGCCAATGCCCTTATCCCAGCAATGGAATCCGTTAAAAACCGCAATCTTTCTCCCAAAGAGATTCAGGCAGACGCTCTGTACGGGAGTGACGAGAATCATCAGGCCGCCAAGGCAGAAGGTATTGATCTAGTTTCTCCTACCATGGGGACAATAAAAAAAGAGGGTCTCAATCTCTCCGATTTTGAACTTTTGGGGAATAGTCAGGTAGCGCGATGTCCACAAGGCTATACCCCGGTTGTCAGAAAGCAGAAAAAGGGCCGGATTACCCAAGGGTTCTGCCGTGATACCTGTAGCAGTTGCCCACTCTTAAATGATTGCCCGGTCAAGCCCGGAAAGAAACACTATTACCTTCGTTACACCATGAAGTCCGCAAGAATCGCAAAAAGAAGAGCCTATGAGCAAACAGATGGATTCAAGGAGCGCTATCGATGGAGGGCTGGCGTTGAAGCCACCATGTCGGAGTATGACCGCCGAACCGGGGTTAAACGATTACGATTCCGAGGTTTCAAAGCAGTTCGATTTGCTGCAATTTTAAAAGCCATCGGTATCAATATTTTTAGGGCAGCAGCAGTCCGAAGGGCGGTCTGCCATGCATGAAAGGCCGCAGGCTCATTGTTTCTAACAAATAACAGCCTCACTTAGCTTGTCAAAGAACAATTTTTGAGAAAAATACATCTCTTGGTTAAAATTATTGGCCCGAGTGTCTAATTTACTTCAAACGATCAGAAAGTGAAGAATTGGAGCCTTTGAGTTTTTACGAGGACATCAATTTTAGATTTTAAAAAAGCCACAGAACTCTTTGCCGATGAAAGGTTTGACGGAGTTCCTGAAAAAATTATTGTAACGAATCCTGAAATTATAAGTGATGAAGAAGATTCTTCATTTATTGATGAATTGA
>PIVQ01001933.1 GCA_003354055.1 Desulfobacteraceae bacterium
ACTGCATGAGGATGGGGCCTGGCGTCCCCCCCGTCCCTGGTGCCGTTGCTCCGCAGCGGCGCCTCTGATCCGGCGCTCCTGCGCCATTGCCTGTTGAAATCCCCACCGGTTGGAACAGGGCCGGAAGGTTTTTATAAGGACGGAGCACATGGGCATCCTAAATGACGCAGGAGCGTCGGAACGGACATGCAGCCGCAGAGCGACTGCATGAGGATGGGGCCTGGCGTCCCCCCGTCCCTGGTGCCGTTGCTCCGCAGCGGCGCCTCTGATCCGGCGCTCCTGCGCCATTGCCTGTTGAAATCCCCACCGGTTGAAACAGGGCCGGAAGGTTTTTATAAGGACGGAGCACATGGGCATCCTAAATGACACAGGAGCGTCGGAACGGACATGCAGCCGCAGAGCGACTGCATGAGGATGGGGCCTGGCGTCCCCCCCGTCCCTGGTGCCGTTGCTCCGCAGCGGCGCCTCTGATCCGGCGCTCCTGCGCCATTGCCTGTTGAAATCCCCACCGGTTGGAACAGG
>PIVQ01001934.1 GCA_003354055.1 Desulfobacteraceae bacterium
GAACAAGACGGATTACAGGCTTCCAAGCTTGGCAAAAAAGCCGGCCTGGAACCATCCAGTATGACGGGGATGATTGATCGTATGGAAAGAGACGGCTTAATTGAGCGTCAATCAGATCCGGATGACCGGCGTGCACTTAAAATTTTTCTGACTGAGAAAGGCAGAGCCGCTCAAGCACCTGTTACGAAAGTTGTTGATCACGCATTAACATCAATGTTTGAAGGTATCTCAGACCAGGAGATGGAAACAACTAAAAAGGTGTTAAAAAGTTTTATTGAAAATATGCAGATGAAAAAAAAGTAAGACTATCAATTCTCTATAACTTCAAGTCAAAGACGCTTACGCTCTTATCAAGTAGGGAAGAGATTTCAATAATCATTTTCGATGAGGAGAACTTATGAGTACCAGAGTTGCAGGATGTGATCTCGGCAAGGCTTCAGCCTGTTTTGCCATCGCCAGAGTTGATGATCAGGGATCGATCGTTTTGGAAAAAGTTCAAAGAATCACTCATGAAGGAAAACC
>PIVQ01001042.1 GCA_003354055.1 Desulfobacteraceae bacterium
GAGATTAGCGAACAGCAGATGCGGGATTACTTCCTTTACTGCAAGAACGATACAGGGTGGCGCCCGGCTACAATGCGCATCGCCTACAGCGGGATCAAGTTTTTCTACACGGTGACGCTGCCGCAGGATTGGGAGACAATCCGCTTGCTGAAGATGAAGCGGCTCTCAGAACCTCCGACGGTACTGAGCATCAATGAGGTGCGTTTGGTTATAAAGACTGCCAACACGCCTCAACTGAAGGCGTTTCTGACAACGGCCTACTCGTGCGGCCTGCGTCTTTCGGAGGCCCTGAACCTAGAGGTGAGCGATATCGACAGCGCGCGGATGACGCTGCACGTGCGCGGCAAGGGATCCAAAGAGCGCATCGTCCCACTGCCGCAGTCGACCTGTGAGGTGCTCCGCGAGTACTGGAAGACCCACAGGAACCCCCGCCTGATCTTCCCCGCACTCGGACGCCGTCACGACCAGGGACGCACGGCAACCAAACCGATGGCGATCAGTTCGGTACAGGGCGCGCTGCGCCGCGTGATGGCCCAGCTGCCGCAAATCAAGAAACACGTAACCATCCACACACTGCGCCACTGCTATGCAACGCATTTGATCGAGGCAGGCGTGAACCTCCGGGTTGTGCAGCAGTATCTCGGCCACGCCTCGCTGACCAATACGATGATCTACCTGCACGTCACCGATCCGGGTAACGACGATGCCGCCGGACGGATCAACCGCCTGATGGGAGGGCTGGATTATGAATAGCATTCAAGAGATCTTTCGCACCCACGGCGACGCCTATCTCCAGCGCTACGGCGAAAACATGCCGACCAGCCACCGCAAGGTGATCTCTGCGATCCGCAACTGCGGAACGGGATATTTCGGAGTTCATACGTTTGCGTGCGACGACTGCCGGGAGGCTCACCGCAGCGGCAGTTCGTGCGGCAACCGGCACTGCCCGGTCTGTCAGGCCGGCAAGTCCGACGAGTGGCTGGAAAAGCAGGAAGCCAAAGCACTGCCGGTCACATACTTTATGAACACCTTCACCGTTCCGCGAGAACTGCGGGACATCTTTCGTAAGAACCCGAAGGTGTGCTATGCCGCGCTTTTCAAAGCCGCCGCAGATGCCATGAAAAAACTGGCAAAAGACCCGCGCCATGTCGGGTGCGACATCGCCGGATTCACCGGCATCCTGCACACGTGGACGCGCCAGCTCGAGTATCATCCGCACGTGCACTTCATTGTGCCCGGCGGCGGACTCGACAGGGAAGGAGCGGAATGGAAGAACTCCGGAGCCGGGTATTTTATTCCCGCCAGAGCACTCTCAAAGATCTACCGTGCCAAACTTATCGAGCTGCTCAAAGAGGCGGGGCTTGACGTGCCCGACTCTGTTTGGGAAACCGACTGGGTGGTCGACTGCCGCCACGTCGGCGACGGCAGGAACGCCCTGAAATATCTTGCGCAATACGTCTTCCGCGTCGCCATCGCGCCCAGCCGCATCCTGAACGTCACCGGCACCGAAGTCACCATCAAGTACACGCCGACCGGCAGCAAGGTCTGGAAAAAGATGACCCTGGACATCTTCGAGTTCATGCGGCGCTATCTCCAGCACGTCTTGCCGCACGGCTTCACCAAAGTGCGGCACTACGGCTTCATGTCGCCCAACTCAAAGACAGGGCTTCAGGCAATCCGCGACCTCATCTGCCGCCTCTACGAGATCTTCATTCCGCTACTGCCAAAAAAGAAACCCCGCGATAAAAAGCCATGGGTCTGCGAACGGTGCGGCGGCCACATCTGCTGGTATAAATTCACGCCGCCCCGGTTCGGCACAGGATAGAGAACGCATTGGACAGGAGATATTAAAAACAGCCGCCCCGTTTCGTGCCATCGGAACGGTTACGCAACGGTCTGCCCGGTGCTGGAAAAAACAAAGAAAACAGGCGGAAAAAGCGAAGAACAAAACAGAAAAATGGGGTGCATGCCTGGGCGACAACCATCACCGACACGGATTCCTGACAGCATATAACGAATAATCGATCACCGCCGGAGAACGACAGGCAACCATTACCCTATCTATAAGGAGCCGCGGATGAAAAAAGCACCCTCTCGGGTGCTTTTTTCATGCCGACGCGCAGTCGGCTCACATGAACCAGCCAATAG
>PIVQ01000274.1 GCA_003354055.1 Desulfobacteraceae bacterium
TATCCCCTGCCGCCCCTGAAAAATCCATAGGCTGCCCCGATTAATCCGCCGGCCAGATGGCTGAACTGGGAGATTTGGTCTATTTTCAGGATGGATACCACCTCAGATCCTATAAAGATCACAGCCACCAGGATAAAGGTCAGAGGGATCTCCCTGGCACTGAAATTGGAAAATGAGCTTAAGAGCACCATCATAAATGCAATGCCGCTCCCGCCGATAAGGGAGGTATGAAAAAGACCTGCATTGAGCAATGCCGTGGCCACGGCTGTCACCACCATCATTTCAAGCAGTTTCCAGGATTTGTACTTCTCCTCAAGCAAAGGTCCCACCAGCAATATGATCATGATATTTCCCATGAAATGGGTCCAGTTGGCATGTGCCAGCACATAGGAAACCAGGCGGAAATAAAATTCAGGATTGGAAAAGGCCAGACGGCCGGGGGATGAAAGGCTTATGCCTATCGCTTTTGACACGGGTAAAGTAAGGCAGGCCAGGGCCAGCAGGGCATAGGTCAGGACAACAGGTGCATTGTATCTGATTTTCATGGGACATCTTCTCCTTGGTTCATTTCCCAGGCGTTATACCTGGGTTCGGCCTTCAAGGTCAAGCCTTGCTATGCAGCTATTTCAATAAAACAAGTGATGAGCAACGTGCCTATTACCCCGTTGATAACCTCAATCCGCAGCAGTCTTATAGGATAGGTCGATTGTATCCACATATTCCAAAAACGCGGATAAACACGCATACATGCGAATAGGCCTCCAAGCATGACGGCAGTTTTAATCCCCTGTGTCGGAACAAGGTCTCTTAGATAGATATAGGCAAATACGATGATAATTACTTCAACCTGCGTACCCAGATACTGGGTAATCAGGTATTTGGGTTTTGAATCCCATCGTCTTACTCCCGGTTCATTCTTTTGGGCTTCCACAAAGAGCTTGTCAATAAATGGATTACCATATAATGCGCCAAGAACTATGAAATGGATGATCCCCGCCGGAATGCTCCAAATTAGAACATCTAAAAGCATAATAGAATTCTCCAATATCTTCTAACTATTGGCTATGTATCCGGTATTAATCACGAATTTTAAGCTATTTGTTGTAACTCCTGTTGAATGACAGCAAGGATTTTTTTCTTGTCCGGAAATTTAAGCTTATCCTTCTTTTCAACCAGTTTGCCATCGACCCAAACGGTAAATTCTCCTATTTTACCCCCTGAATCAATTTCAACTTCGATTCCGGATTCATTTTTAATAAAAGCCGCCACACGGGCGGCAAATAAACGATTGTGAAGTCAAATTTTACAATATCGTATGGTTATCATTGAGTTCCTCTTTAGGCTTTGTTTTTGCATCCTTGTTCCCTTTTTTCTCATGTCAAACGGTCTTGTTTAAAATATACATTATGATGCCTGCCATCTGGCCGGCCAGGTCGGCTGGGTCCACTGGTAATGTTGAGCGGGTAATGCAATACCCTTCCATAAAGGGCATTAAAATGCTGGCGGCTTGTTTGATCGCCCGGGGATCGGTTGCCCGGGGCACGGTTTTTTCTATCATCGTTTCAATTATGGTGAACAAGGCCCGATAATAGTCTTCCATTGCCTTGCCAACGCCTGGATTCCTTTGGGCGATAACCCAAAGCTCCCTGAAAAGAAAGGCGCAATCTGTTGTTTCGCTGTTATCCAGGACATCTGCCAGCAGAAGCCGGATGTTTTCTTCCGGCTCGTTGTCTGCATTGGGGGTGTATTGCTTGAGTGTCTCCGCGTATTCTTCCAAAAATGATTTCAGTAAGCCTGTCAGCAATAGTTCCTTGGTCTTAAAATAGTACTGGACGTTACTGAGGCTCATGTTGGCTTTCTGAGCCACCTTGCGCATGGACAAGCCCTCACTTCCCACATCTTTTAACAGGGCGGTGGTGCAGGCATAAATGTGATCAATTTTTGAAGCCATTGTTCAATACCTTTTGATGCGGGGTATGACCCCCGATCCTAAAATCTGTTTCCGGAAATAGTTATATCGCTATTGACAGATTAGGTCAATAGACCTAATTTTGATATGCGTTTAGGTCAAGTGACCAAGGATGGATCAACATGAAGGAGACATTTATGAAAGGTTTAGTTGTTCGGGATGGTCGGTATATTCTCAATGAAGGTCTTGAATTGCCGGTCGTGAAAATGGGCCATGCATTGGTCCGTGTGGTTTATGCATCGGTTAATCCCACTGATTTGGACATTATGAAGGGCAAGTATGATCTATGGCTCAAACTTCTGAGGTACCGTCATCCGGTAAAAACAGGACTGGAATTTTCCGGTGTGGTTGAAGCGGGCAGTGATCGATTCAAAAAAGGCGACAGGGTGTTCGGTTATGTGGATTTTATGAACGGGCCTAAATCCCATCAGGAATATCTGTTGGTCAATGAAGACTATATGGCCCATATGCCGTCAAATTTGAGTTTCGAGCAAGCGGCCGCGATTCCTCTGGGGGCACTGACCTCATTGGTGGCCCTGGAAACCAAAGGTGACATAAGTCGGAACTCAGAGGTTCTGATAAACGGGGCATCAGGCGGCTTAGGCGTTTATGCCGTTCAAATCGCAAAAATATTCGGTGCCAGGGTTACTGCGGTGGCAGGACCTGGGCAGGAAGCATTTCTTTCAGATTTGGGGGCCGATCATGTCATTGACTATCAACAAACCGATATAAAAACGTTGAAGGAAGAGTTTGACCTGATATTTGATCTCACAACCAAGGTAAGATTCAAGAGTATCAAACATCTGCTTTCAAAAAACGGAAGGTTTATACCTGCCGATCCAATGAAAAATGCCGTTGATTTTTTAAATAATGCGGTAGGCTCCAAACAGACCAAGTATCTGTTTGTCCAATACGGAAATTATGAAAAATTAACCCGGGTTGCCGGATGGGTGGAAGAGGGCAGGCTGACACCTCAAATCGACAGCGAATTTTCTTTTTCGGAATTTAATACGGCCTTTGAACGCGTATCTGAAAAAGGCAGAAAGGGTCGGATCGTTCTTCGCATTGCTGAATAAGGGATGGCGGTCTCATCGCTTCAATATTATGTTTCGATAATTTTAGAAATATAGTTGACAAAGATCCTTTTTATCTCTATAATTCGAAAAGCTTAGAAATATAGAATGATGAAAAGGAGAGCAACATGACAACCGAAATTATAAAAATAACCGATTTTATGATTAATGCTTTTTTTCATATTTGGCCATATCTTATCATCACCATTCCCATTGCAGTGGCCGTTAATATGTCCGGTGCGTCAAAATACATAAAACGTGCCTTTGATGCAGGGCCCATTGCAGCCATCTTTCTGGCAACCCTTGTGGGGGCCTTCAGCCCGTTTTGTTCCTGCGGCGTCATACCGGTTATTGCAGCTCTCCTCATCGGCGGGGTGCCCTTACCGCCGGTCATGGCCTTTTGGATCGCCTCACCCTCCATGGACCCTGAAATTTTCTTTTTAAGTGTGGGTACCATTGGATGGGATTTAGCTGTATGGCGTCTTGGCGGGACCCTTGTCCTGAGTCTGGCTGCAGGATTCATCACCCACTTGGCAGTGCAAAAACAATGGATCAGCCCGGATGTCCTTAAGCACAAAAACGTGGCAGGACCAAACGGGACAGGGCCGCAACCAAAGCCGACCCGAATTCAAAGGACAGTTCAAAATATCAGGACCGGTTTTTCAGCACGAGCAAGGAATCTGATCAAACCCAAACCACTGGTTCAGGCAACCGCATGTTGTACCGGCACTTCAAGCCTGGCCACTGGAATTCAGACGTCAGTTGATTTTGGCCTGGCCGTACAGACCGGTTGTAATTCTGCTGAGGAAAAATCAGATACCTGCGGCTGTGACGAATCAAAGGGGTTTTGGAGGCGGCTGTCCAAAGAATCATGGGATGCAAGCTTATTGGTCATAAAATTCATGGCCCTGGCATTCTTTCTTGAGGCCTTAATCATTCTTTATATTCCCCAGGAGTGGATCACAACGATTATGGGCCGGGAGAATTCATGGGCGATTCTTACCGCGGCTTTTCTTGGAATCCCCGTCTATACCAGTAATTTAAGTGCCCTTCCAATGGTCAGCGGCCTATTGGCCCAGGGCATGAGTCCTGCAGCAGCTTTGGCATTTCTCATCGCCGGACCAACTACTACCCTGCCTGCAATGGCGGCTGTCTGGACCTTGGTCAAGAATCGCGTATTCATCTTATACGTGTCTTTTGCACTTTTGGGTGCAATTTTCCTGGGCTATCTGAGACTACTTTTCTGATACGGCTAATTATTGTACACTGGGTGCAGGCAGCAGAGCTGCCTGCATAAGATCTGTAAATAACGGTTAAATTTTAAATTAAGGCGATTACCATGACGACAGATAATGAGTTTGAAACAATTTACAGAGACTATTTTCCAAGGATTCATGGTTTCCTGGTTCGCATGGTGGGGCAATTTCAGGCTGAAGATCTGACACAGGAGGTCTTTAATAAAGTCCACAAAGGCTTATCCGGTTATGAGGGAAAATCCAGTTTATCAACATGGATATATCGAATCGCGATAAATACGGCCATTGACAGAACAAGAACCCATGCCTTTAAACAGGATAAAATAAAAGACTCCCTTGAAAAAAATAAAGACCTGAAAGATCATGATGTCTGGGCGGACAAAAGAGAAAAGACCAGTGACCACAAGATCATTAAAGAAGAGATGAGCGAGTGTGTCATGGAGTTTATTGAAAGGCTTCCCAATGATTATAAAACCGTGCTGATCCTTAGTGAGTACGAACACAGGCCCAACAAAGAAATTGCTCAGATTCTGGATATTTCCCTTGGGACCGTTAAAATAAGACTCCACCGGGCAAAGGCAAAATTAAAGAAAGAACTCGACGCCGGATGTGATTTTTATCACGATGACCGGAGCGTGTTGTCCTGTGATAGAAAACAGGAAAACGGGATTTTGCCGAAGCTTCCAGAATAAACCCTAATTGTGATGCTTGATCTTGTATAAGTTGTTCCCTTTTTATTCATTGACACTCTGAATGTCAGATACAATAGAATAATTGCACCCCATCCCTGTGACGAATTATGAAAACCCGGCATTGGTTTATTCAATTGGAACCGGGTTAAAGCAGACTGGATGAAAAATGAAATTTTATAACCCCATCGTCGTTCAGAGATTTAAAGCTTTTGTAATGTTTGGCGTTCTGCTGATGACGGTCTTTTCCTGCAGCCTTGCATCTGCCGCTGACATCAGGCTGTCTTTGGTCGAGCTAAATCTGACCCCTGAAGAACAAGCCTGGCTGAAAGCCAATAAAACGGTGAGGATAGGTGGTCCCAAAGCCTTTGCTCCGTTTCATTATTATGATGAACAGGGAAAATTAAAAGGGATTTCTGCGGATTATATCTTTACCATCATGAATCAGCTCGGGCTGACCATGGATGTCCAGGAGAAAATGCCTTGGAATGAGGTCCTGGAAAGGATAAAATCAGGGCAGATTGATCTAATTCCCTGTATTGCAAAAAATAAGGACAGAGAGGCTTTTTTGAGTTTTTCTCTGCCCTATCTTTCTTTTCCATTGGTTATCCTCAGCAGGAAAGATGCACCGTTTATCGGCGGTGTTGAAGACCTGCACGGAAAGCGTATTGCCGTAATTAAAAAGAACGTGGTATCGGACTGGCTGGAAAAATAGGCGATCAGAGTAGAGCATTATTCTGTGGGGTCTCCACTGGAAAAAATTGAGGCAATATCACTGGGAAAGGTGGATGCAGGCTTCGAAAATCTGGCCGCGGCCAGTCATCTGATACAAAAATACGGGTTAACCAATGTAAAAATCGCTGCCCCCACCCCCTTTGGCAAATATGACCTTCATATGGCGATCCGGAAGGATCTGCCTGAGTTGCTGGGGATTATCAATAAGGTGATCGACTGGATGACGCCGGAACAGCATATGGAGTTCCGGAGTAGATGGCTGTCCGTCAGGTACGAGCACGGCCTTCGACCAATGGATATTTTTAAGTGGGTAATGATCATTGTTGTGATTTCCCTGGTTATTTTAGGGATAATCCTTAAAGCCAACAGACAGTTGAATAAAGAAGTGGCCGTCCGGGTCAAGCTGATTGCCGAACTGGAACAGGCGCTGGATGAAATCAAAACCCTGAAAGGTATTGTTCCCATTTGTGCAAACTGCAAAAAGATCAGGGATGACAAAGGCTATTGGAATCAGTTGGAATCTTTTATTGAAACCCATTCCGATGCATCGTTCAGCCATGGTCTCTGCCCCGGATGTTCAGATGAACTATACGGTGAACAGGAATGGTATAAGAAAAAATTTAAAAAATGACCGACGATGATGCAACCCCATAGGTTAATCAGATAAAAATGGTCAGGTAGGCACCGGTAATGGCCAGGCATATGGCAAGCACCTTTTGGCGGGTGATCTTTTCCTTCAATATAAAAGCCGCCATAATAAAGATGAAAATCGTGGACATCTGGTTCAGGGTACCGGCCTGGGAGGCTGTGGTGTATTTCATTCCGGCCACCCAGCAGAGCAGGGCGATGTAGTTGCCGACTACCGAGGCAGGCAATGCCGTATACCAGGCCCGGGAATATTTAAGTTCCGCCATGTATTGTTTCCGTTTCGGGTGAAAGAGAACAATTATAAACAGGGAGATACAGCCTGCCGTAACCCGGACGAGGGTGGCCCAGAATACATTGGTCTGTTCAAGCACATCTTTTATCATCACAATACCAAATGACAGGAAGACCATGGCCAGAATCCCGGCAATAATTCCCGGCATATCGCTGCTGCCGGTCTCCTGAGCGTCGGGGCGGATCTCTTTGGGAGATAATGACCCAACAAATACGGCGGAGAGTACCAGCATGCTTCCGATGATCCCGCCGGTGCTCAGGCGTTCGTCCAGGAGGATAAACGAGAAAAAAAGTACATTGGGCAGATAAAGACATTCCACGACCGCCACCATGCCTGCACCTAAGTGATTCAATGCCGTGAAAAAGCAGATATCAGCAAGCGTTATGCCGATAAAACCGGACAGGGCCAGTAGAATCCAGGCTTTGGGCTCCACCTCGGGAAAAAACGGGATATTCAGAAGGACCATGGTGATGCTGATCAGACTGAAGGCCACAACACTCTTATAAATGTTCAGTGAAATGGGAGAAAAGGTATCTCCGGCTTTTTTAAATAAAATAACGGCCAGAGCCCAGAAAAAGGCTGAGCAAAGGGCAAATACAGATCCCAGCATGTGAGTTTCCTAAAATATTGGTGTTAAAATGCGCCGGGTGCACCCGGTGCACCTGGTTAGAACCGAAAGTTGCCTTTAAGATGGGGGACACCTTTTTTATGGTCCCTGAGTTCAAAATCAGTCCGGTCATCTTGGGTGTCAACCCCGAGCGTTACGGTTCCGGGCAAAAAAATGGGGAGTTTGAGTGCGCCTTCCATTTTGAAGGTTTCAGGATATCCGAATTCTTTTTCCAGACTGGCGCAAACCCTTGCCAGGCTCCACATACCGTGGGCAATGGCTCTTTTGAAGCCGATAAACTTGGCTGTCCATCCGTAGAGATGATGGGGGTTATAGTCACCGGAAACCACGGCATACTGCCTGCCGATATTCTCAGGCACCGAAATTGTTTCCTGAACGGGCATCGGAATTTCTTGCTCCCTGTCCTTTTTCTCTTTAGGCGGCGGGTTCTTGGCCCGGGTAAAATAGGTGGCAACGCCTTCCCATACCAAATGCTCCTCAGCTTTGGCCTCCATCAGGAACCGGGTATGAATCCCCCGCTCGGTCTGGGTCATGTCCAGCAGACGGCAGTAAAGATCCAGGGGCACCTCCGGGGAAAGGGGGCACTTGAGGTCAAAGGACTGGCCCACCTGAATCAGTCCCATGGGATTGATGGGAAAATGGGACGCCCCGATGAACTTGGAGATCACCCCGATAAACAGGGTCTGGATAAAAGCGGCAGGTACCTCGGGTATGACATCGTTGTCAGCCTCGTATCCGCAGACCCGTTTAAATCTGTTCAGCTTTTCAGTATCTATTTTAAAGCTCCGATAGACCAGACCTGTGTTTGTAAGAACCGTATCATCTGTGAGATGGGAGGGCCTGACCATGGATAGGCAGATTAATTTTGCAAACAGGCCGGGAATACCGGGCATCTTACTCATGGGAATAAGGGTGAGAGGGCCCTGCGGGGTGAATATTTGCGCATCCTGCGTCATAGTGTCGTATCCTGTTGTATAAGTTACAGGGGGCCATCCTACCATGTTTAACCCGGAAGTCAATAATACCCTTTAACACCGGGGGCTCCGGCCTTGCTGCGGTAAACCGCAATTTTTTTTCAAACCCGGTACGTCGATGATATTTATTATAGACAATCAGGTCTTTTTTCTTTGAATATTCATGGGGTTTAAATGTAGTTGGTTCATACAATTAAATTAACAGTCTATAGTTTAAAATTGATCTTTTTACCTCGTTTGGGGTCCGAATGGTAGAGGGAAATCAAAAAAAAATAAGCTTAAATATCAGATACTTATGTTTTTGGTAAAATAGTAAACACTGTTTTTTAATTTTACATACGTTTTTAGTTGACCCAACCTGCTATAGGGTATAAGAGCATGGGCGAATTATGAAATAGCAGGGAAATTTAAGATTTACGAAATTTTGTATTCAAATATGATTAAAATATTGTAAGCGACCCAAAAATAATGTTATTTTACTTCTTATTCATAAGCCAGCAACCACAATGACACGACCTGTATTTCAATA
>PIVQ01001935.1 GCA_003354055.1 Desulfobacteraceae bacterium
GATTGTTTGTTTTAATCTTAATCATCACGTTTTGCTTACCAGGAGGCCTTCTGGCTGCAAAGATCAAAGACCCTGTAGGCGTACTCTTCAATGTTGAAGGGCTTGTTGAGTATTCAAAAAATGGCACCAAGTGGAAGAAAGTCAGGCGAAACAAATTTCTGTTTAGCGGGTATCAAATTAGAACCGGTCCTGATGCAACCGGTAATCTCTTGAGCCAAAAAAGTGGCGAGAATTTTAAAATTTCTTCCGGTGCGCTGGTAAAAATTACGGATGCAGCGTTTGAAACGGTTCAAGGTTCCATGGAACCGGATGCAACGGCCGGGGCACTGACCCAAGCCCTAATGAAAAAATTCAGCAAAGCTCAATCTTATACCACTGTTCGGCGTGCCCCTAAAAAGGACCTGGATTTGCAAGCCGCCCGGGAAATAGTACTATGCGATTCATATCCAAATATAGTCTGGCCGAATCAGGGTGAAGACCTTTCCTATCGCTTAGATGTGGGTGACATTCAATATGATGTG
>PIVQ01001936.1 GCA_003354055.1 Desulfobacteraceae bacterium
AGACGCTCAACAGTCAGACACCACATCAGCACCACAATGGGGAGCAGGAAATAATACCCGGCCTGGGCAGTTTCACCAAGATCGGGCAGCTTGTCCATATCGTAGGTGCTTTCAAGCTCCGGCACCCGGCAGGCCAGCCAGATCAGAGCTATATAGGCAACCGCGAGCAGAAGGGTGACCACATAGATGGTGGAAGCACCTGCAACGGTTTTAATCCAACCCAGCCCGTAATAGGTAGCGCCGCCAATAATGATGATGAACAATATTGACATCAAAAAAGATAAAAGTTTCTGGACAAGAGTTTTGGTTACCGTTCGCTCTATGCCTTTTAGCCCCATTTTGCAAGATTCAAGATGAACAATGTAGACCAGGGCAATATAGGAGATAATGGCCGGTAAGAAGGCATGCTTGATAACTTCCACATAGGAAATACCCACATATTCCACCATCAAAAAAGCCGCCGCCCCCATAACAGGAGGTGTCAGCTGGCCGTTAGTTGAGGCGGCCACTTCTACGGCACC
>PIVQ01001043.1 GCA_003354055.1 Desulfobacteraceae bacterium
AGATATTCCAGCAATTGCGCCAGAAGGTCTTCATCTGTAACCTCAGATCCTGTGGTATTGGTATCACTCTGGGCGGCATAAGCATCGCTCACCATCTGGGGCGGAGGCGGCGGCGGAGCGAAACCGGCATCATCAAGAACGGATCTCAGCTCAGAACCGCTTAAGACCCCATCGTCGTCCAGATCATAATCTGAGAAGCTTCCACTGACTTCAGTGCCTGTAACCTCAAGAATACCTTCGGATAGGGTTTCATATTCCTCTTCAGAGACACCACCGCTTGCATCCGAATCCGCAGCATTAAACATACCGAGTTTATCCTGCCCGGCTCCATCAGCGGCATCCCCGCCCTGTGGTGGCTGGGGTGGAGGCGGAAAATCGCCTCCCTGGACCCCCTGAGAACTGCTGCTGCTCTGCTGGGAAGAAAATGAAATCATATTGACAAGATTATTTGTACCGCCAACACTTCCAACCATGACCTGCCTCCTTTGCTGTTTAATGTGGGATCATCCATAATCGGAAACGGGAATCCATTCCATACCCGATTTATTATAAAGGGCAATTGTGGAGGAAATGTGGGGAAAATGCGTTAAAAGATGGTGATTTTATACATTAGGATCGGCTTCAAAATTACTTAACCTTTTGTTTCCAAAATCCCCTGTCTTTTAAGGGGTTTTGGAAAGAATTTAGGGTAAGTTATTTTGTAACGATTCCTTACTCCTCAGGAACAACCCATTTTATTTGGAACTCAACTTCCTCATTATCCCCCTCTCTTTCATGCTCTATATTAAATATGGCATCAGGAGGAACAGAAATTCTTTCACCGGCAATTTGTATCCGGAACCTTTTTTTCTGTTCAATAGAATCAGCAAGTCTCCTTAATTTATCCACGAATTCTTTTGTGGAGTATGCTTTTTCAAGATCTCTTTCAGGTTTAATTTTCCGCTTTGTCATAATTCCCCATTTTTCTAACATCCTTGGTTAACGGCAATATTTCTTTATGTTAAGGATCGGCTCCAAAATTACTTGATCTTTTGTTTCCAAAATACCCAGTCTTTTAAGGGGTTTTGGAAACAATTTAGATCAAGTTATTTTGTAACGATTCCTAAACGTCTCCTCCGAATTGATCAAACAGATCTCCGGAAATTTCTTCAATTAGCTCTTTTAGTTCAAGGTTTCTAACCCAATTTTCAGGAAGAATATCATGACCATACAATGCACCCAAGATACTCCCTGTAATGGAACCTGTCGAATCACTATCTCCTGAATGATTAACTGACAGCAAAACCCCTTTTCTAAAATCATCGCCGGCAACTAATGCACAATAAATACTGATAGCCAAAGTTTCTTCCGCCCCCCATCCTGCTCCAATATCCTCTATAGCACCAGATCCGGGGGGTGATTGTTCCGCCATTTCAACAGCATTTATGACCGCATGCAATGTCTCACTACTATTTTTCTCATTTTTCAAAATCCTGATGGATTCTTCAATTGCAACAGTAAGAGAGGCACCGGAAATTATCATAGAAATTAAAGCAGCCAAAGTTCCGGAACTCAAAAAATCAGTAGGATGACCGTGTGTAATCGCAGCACACCTACAACCAATTTGAAATGCTTTTTCAGCATCATTGCAGGCGAGTCCGACCGGCGCTATTCTCATGACACCACCGCAACCTTTACTGTCATTAACAGGGCGTTCAATAGTCCCTATCCTTCCGGATTTCAAAGCAGACAAACAACTATTCCCTGGCGCTCTTAATGAAAAAAGTTCTTTATAACCTGTCAAAACACCATCTACGATTGAACAAGTTCCATAATTTTGAATAAGTGTATCTTGAAGATTTGTTTCCTGGGTATACAGCCATCTTAAAAGAGCATGATAGACAGCTAAGATGACCCCTTCGTCTCTCTCGTATTCTTGTCTTACTTTTGATAAAATCAAACCTTCTGCGGTGAATAAAATCATTTGAGTATCATCGGAAATGGCACCTTTTCGACCATATGCTTCTGAATAATCTGTCAGCCCATGATGCCCGAAGTTAGATTTGATTTGATCAATCGACATGAATTCAATTGGAGCCCCCAACGCATCTCCAATTGCTCCACCAATTATACAACCTTTGAAATGTTCAATTGTTCGTTT
>PIVQ01001044.1 GCA_003354055.1 Desulfobacteraceae bacterium
AAGGATCGGCTCCAAAATTACTTGATCTTTTGTTTTCAAAATACCCATTTAAGGGGTTTTGGAAACAAGTTTCTGCCCTTCAGGGTATTTAGATCAAGTTATTTTGTAACGATTCCTAAAGCAAAATCATAGGATAAAGTTGTGCCTGTTAAAAGTAACAGTTTTATACAAAATAAGATGGTACAGATTTTCACTGAATTATTCTTTTGCCTTGCGGATATCATTCCGCACTATCCCGGCGGTTATATTTCACGGCTTGTTCTTTATTCTGGACAAGCCGTTTTTATATATGACTGTTTGAGCGATATTGAAACATACAATCACGGGGTTGGCTTCCCCGGATATTCACCGTTTCGCCTTAACATCCCGCTCCCAGGCCTGCAGCAGGCTGTGGAGATTGCTGGCCGTGCCATCTTGAATTGCAATCAGGTTGTTCTTTTCTTCCGGGTCACTAACAAGATCCAACAGGCATTTCGTTTTCTCTTCACCCTGTTGATCGGAGATGTATTTCATATTGCCGTTGCGGACTGCCCGCCAGGTTTGATTGCCCCGACGTTTACGCCAAAAAAGGGTATGCTGAGTTTCCGTCCGGTCCCTGGTAGGGAAAATGGTGGGGGGAGTATAAGGCATATACAGATAAACGGCTTATCTTCGTTCTGTTGCTGAATGTATTTGACTGATTCTTCTGTATCTAAATCGATTAAACGCTCTTCTATAAGTCAACGCCTTTTGATTAGGGGGCTACAGCAACCGTAATTCGACAAAAGGCACGCTTTTTTACAATTCAGAAAACGGACCTCAAAATAGTTTACCTTATGTCCAATGATCTGAAGGAAGCGGGCGCCCAGGTTCCTTGGGAACCAAGTTTATGCCTCCAGGGCCGATAGGACTGACTGCCGGTTTGCGTTGTTTTTCATAACATTTTGATTTTACGGATTGTTCTGGTAGAATAAAGTAAAATGTACCTTTCGGATACCAGACCTTTTTCTGTACAAATCAAAATCCTTTATCATCCGGAGCTATACCGGGTGGATTACTAGGGGGAAATATGGAAAAAACACATCGCATCTTAGTTGCCGATGATGATGAACATGTTCGCGACTTGTTGAAAATCATGCTTAACAGACTCGGACATGAGGTGGAAACCGCCTCGGACGGATTCGAGGCCCTTACCGCTCTGGCCTTTGACATTGACCTCATCCTCCTGGATGTCATGATGCCGGGCATGGATGGCTTTGATGTGGCCAAGAAAGTCAGGGAATCAGAGGCATACAAGGATATCCCAATCATCATGGTCACAGGACTCAGTTCCAGGGACGACAGAGTCAATGCCGTCAAGGCAGGTGTCAATGACTTTATTTGCAAGCCGGTGGAGACTACCGAACTCAAGGTCCGGGTCTCATCACTACTTAAAATGAAGGATGCTCAGGATGCTGTCAAACGCCAGCAAGAGGAGCTGGAGAGGATGGTGGACCGTAGGACCCAGGCATTAAGACAGGCAATGCAGGACCTGACCCGGGCCCAAAGGGAACTGGCCAATGCACACATGGAGACCATCCACCGCCTGGTGGTGGCAGCCGAGTTCAAAGACAGGGGAACAGCCGGTCATATCCAGAGGATGAGCCGTTTTTCAGCCATGCTGGCCAAGCTAATGAAATTTCCCCCGGGAGAGGTGGAGCTGATCCTCCATGCCAGTCCCATGCACGACATCGGGAAAATCGGTACCCCGGAGGAGATCCTGCTCAAGCCCGGAAAGCTGAACCCGCCCCAGTGGGCCCTAATGCAGCAGCATCCTCTGATCGGCCGGCAGATCCTGATGGATTCCTCGTCAAAACTGCTCCAGAACGGGGAGATCATTGCAGTCAGCCATCATGAAAAATGGGACGGCACAGGCTATCCCTACGGGCTCAAACAGAACGAGATTCCCCTGGTGGGCCGTATCTGCTCGGTGTCCGATGTTTTTGACGCACTGACCAGTGTCCGGCCCTACAAGGGAGCCATCCCAAATCACAAGGCTTTAAAAATCATGGAAAAAGGATCAGGCACCCATTTCGACCCAGAGATCTTTGACCTCTTCTCCCAGAACATGAATGAGGTGGAGGAAATCCAACAAGAGTTTGTGATGGTGGCTTGAGCCC
>PIVQ01001045.1 GCA_003354055.1 Desulfobacteraceae bacterium
GAATGAATAGGCCAGGTGGGAAAAGACAATGAATGTCCATCTCCCTAAGGTTGTTGGGTTATTTTGAATTGGAGAAAATGGCATGTTTCAATTTCCAGCTGACAGTTTAGTCTGAGTATCTCGTTAGCAACGATAAGCTCTCGTCAGTTTTTCCCATATTAGTTCTTCGCGGCTGCTTTTTTTCGAAATGACTCCGTCGCTTTTACCCGCTTCAGCACAAAACAATTCCGCCCATCAATAAGCCATTCCATTTCTTCTCCCTTTTCGAGATTGATCGATTCGGCGATAGCGCTGGGGAAATTAATGTAATAGGTGCTGTTTGTACGTCGCTCTATTTTCTGCACTTTAACTTTGTAACCCATTGGTTTGCCTCCTGCTTTGTTGCAATCTATACTCTAGCTGATACTCTAGATATGGCGTGCATTTGTAAAGCAGTGATTTTATGAAATTTCAAAGAAGAACCGACCTGAGTAAATCAACAAGACTTATGCTGGCTGCCGCGATGCATGCTTCGATTCGATGGGGAACGGTCACTGATCTCGCCAGTAAATTCGGAGTCTCACGACAGTTTCTCTACGACAACAAAAAAGAAATTCTGAGCCAGATTGAATCTGTGGCAGAACCATCCGCAGGGTTATCCAAAGAACGGGGAGACAAGCTTGCTTTATGCATGCGACTGCATGGAAAATCCTCCATTGAAGGCATATCAAGAACTCTGCGAGAGATGGGGGCACCATGTTGTTCTGCGGGCTATCTGTCCGAATTGTTCAGTGGCATTGCCAAGCAATGTGACTTACCAGCCGCCTACCATGAAACACCCGTCATCGTTATGATGGACGAGACGTTCTCTAACAACTCACCGATTTTGGTGATTATAGAGGGAGAGAGTCATTGCATTCTGGATATTCATCTCGCAGAAGATCGCTCCGCCGACACATGGAAGAACGTTATCGAATCATTGCAAAACAAAGGCCTCAAAATCAAACGGGTCGTAAAGGATCAAGGTTCCGGCCTGAAGGCAGCAGCAAAGCAACTCGGCCTGTGCGAGCAAGCTGATATTTTTCATTTGCTACATCCATTTGATCATTATTTACCGAGCTTTGAACGACGCGCCTACGGCAGCATCGCCCATGAGGAAGATGTACAGCGCATCTTTCTGAACAGAAAAACAGAAAGGACCATGCAAAAACAAATGAAACGATATGACCGAGCTGTTGAGGACTGCAATGATGCCATCGATTCATACGAAAACTACGAGTATCTTCATGGTCTCCTGCACGAATGCTTCAATAGTTTTACCTCAACCGGAATGTTGCGAACCAAAGCGGTGGTGCTGGCTGATATCAATGCCGCGCTGGATCTACATGAAGAAACGTTTGGCGACCATCAAGGGATCATGGCGGCCGTGAAATTTGTGCGCAAAAACATTGGGGACTATACAGGCTGCCTTGAAGAGCTTGAGGACATCATTACGCAGTATGACCGGAAGCTGCCAGAAGACATTCTTCACGCCGCCTCTCTGGCTTGGCAACTGGAAAGGAAGGCAATGGCTGTTAAAGAATACGCGATGAAGAAGCAACTCTCTGAACAATCCCGAGAATGGATGGACTTGGCGCTGTGTTGCTCAAACGATCAGCATAAGGAAGAAATACGGCGATTGCATTGCGATCTCGAGGCCAACATCCGCTCTTCCTCTGCACTCGAAGCGATTAATTCCATAATTCGAACTCACCTCAATACCTGTCGCGGCCAGATAACCCAGGAGTTCCTGAACGTGATCGCCTTCCATCTAAACCACACCAAGGCCACCCGGGGCAAATACAAGGGAACATCACCTGCGGAACGCATGGGTTCAGCTGTGGGAAATAAAACCTCAATTGAGCAACTTTTGGAGATAAAAGCTCTGGGGTGCATCGACGCGACAACAAGCGCGTGATGGCAAGAATCGCAGCCGCAGTTTAAATCAGAAACGTTACGGCGAGAACACGCAGGAAATGATCGCGTTTCTGCTGAAACAGCGACCTTCTGTGTCAAAATGTGTAAACTACTTTGGGGCTGTTTTGAAACATGCCGTAATTACGACCTGGAAATCCGAAAATTATCGACACACTCGCTGCCGCTTACGCCGAAAACGG
>PIVQ01001937.1 GCA_003354055.1 Desulfobacteraceae bacterium
ACCATGCATCCAGAATTTAAAAAATTCATCTCCGGTAGCAGCCTCACTCTGCGCGATTTCATTGGTATGGTGAACATCAATATGGTCAATACCGCCACAGTGGATATCCAGATGATCCTTTAAATACATCATGCTCATTGCAGAACATTCAATATGCCAGCCGGGGAATCCGATTCCCCAGGGAGATTCCCATTCCATCTGGCGTTTTTCATCCTTTGGTGAAAACTTCCATAGCGCAAAATCAGTGGCATTTTTCTTCTCAATATTCTTTTCAACGCGTGCACCCTCTTGAAGCGCATCCAGGTTTTGATGAGACAATTTGGTATAATCCCCGAACTTGGATGTATCAAAATAGATGCCGTCATTAATCTTATAGGTGTATCCCTTTCCCTCAAGGGTCTGAATCAATTCAATCTGTTCCGGGATGGAATCTGTTGCTTTGCACCAGACATCAGGATCAAGAAGATTGAGTTCCTTTAAATCTTTCTGAAACGCTTCAGTATAAAATTCTGCAATATC
>PIVQ01001046.1 GCA_003354055.1 Desulfobacteraceae bacterium
TTCGGGGTTATTCTCATCCTTGCCGCCATTGAACTGACAAGGCGGACCACAGGCATGATCATTCCCGTATTGATCATCCTGGGCCTGACCTACGTGGGCTTTTGGGGAGACCTCATCGACGGCATTTTCTCATTCAAAAGCATGAAGCCCGAAACCATCCTTTTCAGGAGTGTTTACGGAGATGACGGGATATTCGGCAATATTGCCAGTATCTCCTCCACCTTTGTGTTCATGTTCATTCTTTTCGGCGCCTTCCTCCTGAAGTCCGGTGCCGGAGACTTTGTCATTGATCTGGCCCGGTCTGCTGCCGGCAGGCTCCCGGGCGGTCCAGGGCTTGTGGCGGTATTTGCCTCCGGCCTCACCGGAACCATCTCGGGTTCGGCCATAGCCAACACGGCATCCACCGGGGTGATCACCATTCCCCTGATGAAAAAAGCAGGGTTTCCCGCTAAATTTGCCGCAGGGGTTGAGGCTGCCGCCTCCACAGGCGGGCAGATCATGCCGCCCATCATGGGAGCCGGCGCCTTTGTCATGGCCAGTTATACCCAGATACCCTATACCACCATCATTGCCGTCTCCGTGCTTCCGGCCATTCTTTACTTTGCAACCGTGGCCTTCTTTGTGGTTCTGGAGGCCAGACGAAGCGGGGTTGAAATCCTGGATTCCGGGGACACCCCTAAAACCCTGACCGTCCTGAAACAGGGAGGCCTGCCCTTTCTAATCCCCATCGCCCTTCTGATCGGCATGCTGATCTCGGGCTTTACCCCGTCCTATGCCGCAGCTGTCTCCATTGTGGCCGTGGTGGTCTTTTCATGGTTCACCCCAAAGAAAATCGGTCCGAAGGGCATCATCGAAGCTTTGGCACTGGGTTCCCGGAATATGGTGATGACCGCCATTCTGCTTTGCTCCGTGGGGCTGGTGGTGAATGTGATTGCCACCACCGGAGTAGGCAACACCTTTTCTCTTATGATCAACAACTGGGCCGGGGACAGCCTGATGATCGCCTTCATCCTCATTGCCCTGGCCTCCCTGCTCCTGGGCATGGGCCTGCCGGTCACCGCCTCCTACATCGTCCTGGGCACGTTGTCCGCCCCGGCCCTTTACAACCTGATCGTGGACGGACAGATCATCCAGGCCATGATGGACGGCAGTTTTCCCGACCAGGCCAAGGCCCTGTTCATGATCGTCAAGCCAGAAGCCATGGAGATGCTGAGCCAACCCATGGCCGAATCCGCGGCCAAAGAACTGATGGCACTGCTGCCTCTGGAGCTTCAGGCCAGCGTCCGGGAGAGTGTCCTGCCCGGCCCCACCCTGACCTATGCCCTTTTATCCGCCCATATGATCATCTTCTGGCTCAGCCAGGACAGCAACGTAACCCCGCCGGTCTGCCTGTGCAGCTTCACCGCTGCGGCAATTGCCAAGACACCGCCCATGGCAACGGGCCTGGCCTCCTGGAAAATCGCTAAGGGGCTGTATATCATCCCCCTGCTCTTTGCCTACACCGCTATCCTGAGCGGCAGCCTGATGGTGAAAATGGAAATCTTTGCCTTTGCTTTGGTGGGCCTGTTCGCCCTGGCATGCGGCCTCCAGGGATTCATGGTTTCCAGCGTATCAGTTGTGACCAGAGTTCTTTTGATGGCAGCGGGCACGGCCATGCTCTGGCCTGGAATGATCTCGGTCCACCTGGCTGGATTAACCCTCTTTATTGCCACCTGGACAGGGCACGCCACTGCATTGAAAAAAACCGGGGAGATTCAGGTACGTCAGACCTGATGACGGCATGAAAGAGGGTTAAACCGACGGCAGCACCCCTCTTAAAATCAGCCGGAAGGATACGAAGACAAGCAGCAGCCCAAGAATACGGCGGAACATACCTTCCGAAATAGAGTTGAAAGTACGGTTGCCCAGCCAGATACCGAGAATCATGGCCGGCAGCATCAACAGCCCCCATACCAGGATCTGCCGGTCAAAAAGCCCGTTGGCGATAAAGGTGGCCGTCTGGGCCATGGCTGCAGGAATAAAAATCAGGACCAGCAGCCGCCGGAGCAGGCGCTTATTCAGATCCCGGCTGAAATGAAGCACCAGCGGCGGTGCATTGATACCGATGAATCCCCCGCAGAAACCGGCAAAGGC